>JAPUKV010000159.1 GCA_027295475.1 Pseudomonadota bacterium | reverse complement strand
TTGGAAAACTGGTAGGTCGCCCCGTCGTGGGTCGCCGTGTAATTGCCGTTGCCGCGCTGGGGGCGTTTGTCCGTGTGATAGGACACAACATCGTAACCTTGGACCGAGGGGGTACTGTGTTGGTAGTCGGCAGCAACGGCGGCGGCGCTGAGGCCGATAACGGCAACCAGTAACAGGAAGGTTTGTGTGATTTTCATGAATCTGACTCCTTTGACGAGTTGTTAATTACCGAACAATCGGTAATATACAGTTTCGCCGAAGGAATTGCTCATGTCAAGGCGGTAATATACCTTTCGTTCGGTAATGTAGTGCCATCCCCGTAGGAGGAGACCTTTGGGCAGGCCGGTATCAATAGAAACAGACGACTTGATGCGCATACTCAGTAATGTGTTCAGAGACGTGGGGTATGAGGCCGCATCGCTCGCGATGCTGTCGGAAGCCACCGGCCTTAAGAAGGCTAGCCTGTACCATCGGTTTCCCGGTGGAAAGGAGCAAATGGCACGTGAAGTATTGAGCGGCGCCGGCGCCTTGTTATCCGAAAATGTGTTGGTTCCACTCCAGGGTGACGGCTCACCCGAGGAGCGGGTGCGTGTGATGACACGACGTTTAGGCGAGTTCTATTCCGGTGGTAAGCAGGCCTGCCTCCTGAATCTGCTGGCGTCACCGTTGATCAATCAGGGGCCGTTTGCCAAAGAAATAAAAAGCATATTCAGGGCGCTGATCGATAGTTTGAAAGGCGTGATGATCGACGCGGAAATACCCGACAAGATTGCGCTCGCGAGAGCTGAACGTGCGGTCATGCTGTTACAGGGAAGCCTGGTGTTGTCGCGGGGGTTGGGAACGACTCGACCTTTTAAAGAATTCCTAAAAAACATGTCGGTTGAATTGTTCGCAGCGGTTGCTGAATAACTGGGGATTTTGTCACGCGATAAAAATGCGATCGTTCGATTTTTTGACTGTAGCGGCCGCTCTTGGCCGAAAGCGGACCCTAATTTAACTCAATTTTTGGTGATCTGAATGTCCGCTATCGATACTAGACCAATTTTAGAGGCAAATAAACTGTATATTTATTCGTGAAAAATCTGCACCAGTCGCACTCTCGTCTAAAGTGTCCCCAAAAGTGTACCAAAACCTCTAAACTATTGGTTTTATATGACTTTCTTAATCCTGCCCATGCAGACAAACAGTACGGATACTTTTTCTGTGATTTTAGTCATTTACTAGGCTTTTCCTGCCGCTAGCCGCCAACCGCAGCTAACGCATCATAGCGGATCAATTCTAAAGATTCAGACCGTCTCTGAGCGCTTGCGCTCGGAAACTACGTAGAGCGCACGTTAATTCCTGGGCGTATCAAATAGCTTGTAGGGGTGAGTCTTGAGGCTATCCGCAGCCTGGTGTCCATGAACTATATGCAGATGCCGCCGCTGACGCGGAGCAGGAAAAATAGAAGGCGTCTGCAGTCCATAGACCTGTTGTTTATTGCGCATGCAAACGAAAAGCATGCCACCCCAACCAACAAAAAAACGTTCGCCTCCAGGTAGACTCCTGGCGTGACCTGACATCCGGAAGCAAAGCGTTTTTAGACCCACTGAGGACTTTCTGACACAAAGACAAAAGTTGTATCGCCACAGCGTCTGCTTTCAACTCAAATACGTGACGTTGTTTGATTCTGCCGTGCTTCATCTCCTGTCAAAAGTGTGATGCCGTTTATGGAAGAGGCCACCGCCAGGGAATAGAATCATACATAGCATTTTATCGCCACTAAGGAGTGGAACCAGAATTTGCTGCCTTCAAGCAGCGTAGAGAATTACAACAACAAACAATGATGCCTTGAGGGAGCGAATTTGGGTTCCGTCAAAATGAAAGCATTAAGCATACTATCGTTGTATCTGTTGTTTGGTTGTGCGCCCAGCACACAAGACCTTATCGAACAATCACATTTCACCGGCGACCGGTCTCTGGTCGATAAGAGAATTGCAGCAGAGGATAAACAGTACGCGCACGATGATGCGCTCATCCTTGCGAGGGAACGCTACGCGGCAAGGCTGCAGGCGTGTAGCGAAGCGGGTGGTGTGATGATGATTCACGCGCGGTCGACGAGGCTCAGGCAAAAATTCACCCGCTATGATTATCAGTTCGCGAAGTGTGTGAGCTGGTGATGTCCGCTGTCGGTCATAAGAACACTGATATGTGAATTATCCATCATACGGCACTGATAACATTGATATTATTGTCCCGACAACAGGCGTTCGACCTGAGCCAGGTCTGCCTCGGTGTCGACCCCTGCCGGGGGCCTGCTGAGGGCTCTGGCCACCCTGATCTTGAGTCCGATCGCAAGGGCGCGTAGCTGCTCGAGCTGCTCGCAGGCCTCCAGATCCGAGCGCTCTGCGGCCACGATTTTTCTGAGGGCCGCACAGCGATAGGCATAAATTCCGTGGTGGTGCATGGCACTTTGCACTGCAAGTTTATCGGTTTTTTCGTGCCTCGAGTACGGAAGCGGCGCACGGCTGAAGTAAATCGCATTGCCGTCGAGGTCGCAAACAACTTTGACGATGTTAGGGTTCTCAAAATCTTCTCTTGAAGTAAGCGGCGACGCAAGCGTTGCCATTTGCACCGAACTGTCGTCCAGCAACGCAGCACACTGGTTGATCAGCTCGGCGGGCATCAAGGGTTCGTCACCCTGCAAATTTATTATGATTTTCTCATCAGGCCAGTTCATCTGCTCGCTGATTTCTGCAATTCGTTCCGAACCCGAGCGATGCTGACTGTCAGTCATGCGCACAGACGCACCAAAACTTTCTGCTGCATTGAAAATTTTCTGATCGTCGGTTGCAATAATGACTTCTCTGGCATTGCTTTCCCTGCCTCGCTCATAGACGTGTTGCAGCATGGGCTTGCCTGCTATCGTACGCAGCGGCTTGCCGGGCAGTCGCTCCGATGCGTAGCGCGCAGGTATTACTACAACAAATTCACTCATGCCTTGTCCTGCAGGGTTATCGCCGACAGTCTCGCTTGCAGTTCATCAAGCCAGTCCTGCGGCCGGTCAACCGTTACCTCGACCGGTACATACCAGCATCGCTCGATAAAAAGGTTGGCATATTTGACGGCGTCCTTCTCCGTCATCAGGACATCGAGCCCGTCATCGTAGCGCAAATCATTCTCGGTCAGTCTGCTGTGATCCGGGAATGGGTGTTCGATGACCTGCATACCATGCGATTCGAGAAACGTAAAAAAGCGCCCCGGGTTGCCAATCGCGGCCACCGCATGAACCTGCCTGCCCGCAAATTTGGCCAGCGGCGCCTCTTCGCGCTCATCCAGGCTTCGGACCATCGTGCCTTTCAGGTAGAAGTCGGTCACAGCAAGTCCTGCAGGCAATTCCCTGATCGCGTGTTCACTGCGCATGACGCTCTTGTTCACGAGCACGCGATCGACTGACTTGAGGCGCGATACAGGTTCGCGCAGTGGTCCGGCGGGAAGTAACTTGCCGTTGCCAAAGCCACGCGTGCCATCGATGACGGCAATCTCATAATTTCGTGCAAGGCGATAGTGCTGCAGTCCGTCGTCGGCAATGATTACGTCAACGCCCAGGCCAGCTAATTCCTGTGCAGCACGGACACGATCCGGGTGGACGACAACGGGACACGCGCTGCGTTTCGCCATCAAGACGGCTTCATCCCCAACAGCGTCGGGATCGCTGCCAGCGGTCACTTGCCGCGGGTTGCGACCAACCAATCCTGCATAACCCCTGCTTACGATGCCGGGCCGCATACCGCGTTCTTTCAGTTGCAGTGCAAGCCAGATCGTCACCGGCGTCTTGCCGGTGCCGCCGACAGTTATGTTGCCGACGACCACAACCGGTACATTGACCGGGACACTTCGTAGCACACCGCGCGCAAAGAGATTTCGCCGGGCTGAGACGATTCCGGCAAACAGCCAACTCAGCGGCAGGAGCATCCAATACGCGGCCGAATCCTCATACCAGATACGTTGGGTCAGGTCTTGCACGTGACGAATCACTGGCGGACCGCCCTGCCGGTCGGCGCCGTTTCAGCTGTCGCCGTTTTGTTCATCGCTGAATTGCATGCGATACAGATCGGCGTACAGGCCATCATGTGCGATGAGCTCGCGGTGCGTTCCAGATTCAACAATACTGCCTTTGTCCAGCACAATGATGCGATCTGCACCTTCCACGGTCGACAGTCGGTGCGCAATCACGAGCGTCGTACGATTCTTCATCAGATGTTTCAGCGCATCCTGTATGTGACGTTCCGATTTTGTGTCGAGCGACGACGTGGCCTCGTCCAGAATGAGTACCGGTGCATCCTTGAGTAGCGCCCTGCCGATTGCGATACGCTGTCTTTGTCCGCCCGACAAAAGCACCCCGCGGTCACCCACCATCGTCTCGAGCCCCTCTGGCATTTCTTTAATAAAATCAATAACATGCGCCGCTTCCGCGGCTCGGAGAAGATCCGCGCGTGAACATTGTCGGAGCTGCCCGTACGCAAGGTTGTTGGCGATCGTGTCATTGAACAGCACGACGTCCTGGGTCACGAGGCTGATATTGTCGCGGAGGTTCTCAAGTGTATATTCCTCCACCGGCCTGTCATCGAGGAGGATCGTGCCTGACTCGACGTCGTAAAAGCGCGGCAGCAGGCTGACGAGCGTGGATTTGCCACTGCCCGAGTGGCCAACGATAGCAAGTGAACTGCCTGCTTCGATCCGGACCGACAGGTCTCTCAGGACCGGGGCATTCCTTCCGCCATAGGAAAAATTCACGTTCTTGAACTCGACCGTTCCGTCGACACGGTCCTTTCGAAACGTGCCCGAATCGACTTCGTCGGGTTCGTCCATGATGCTGAACAGGCTATCAGCAGCCGTTATGCCACGCTGAAGAGACGCGTTCAGGGTAGTCAGTCGCCTCAACGGCTGTAACATCAGGATCATCGCACCGATAAAAGAAATGAATGTTCCCGGGCTCAGGCTGCCCATGGCCGCTTCTTTGCCGGCAACGTAAATGACACCGGCGATACCGAATGCGAACAGGACCTGTGTCACGGCCACACCGAGTGCGCGCGCGTTGATCAGTTTCATGTTCTGTTTTCGGTTTTTCCCGTCGGCCTCGGCGATGCGATTCCTTTCGTATTCGTGGCCGCCAAAAACCTTGACGATACGGTTTCCCATGAGAACTTCCTCGGAAACGCGCGTCACGTCACCAATGGAGTCCTGGATACGTCCGCTGTAGCGCCTGAAGGCCCCGCTCAGTACCCGCACGGTTATCGCAATCAGCGGGACGACAATCGCAACAAATGCCGTCAAGCGGATACTGTGCCAGAGCATGACGCCGATACACGCAACTACTGTCAGCAAATCGCGCACCATGACCGTGACGACATTCGCGCTGGCCTCCGCAACCATCTCGACGTTGTAGGTCATGCGGGCCAGCAGCGGACCTGTGGCCTGCATTTCGAAAAATCGAGTTGGCAGTGTCAGGAACTTCTGAAACACGTCGCGCCGTAGCGAGCTGATCACCCCGCGACCGATCCAGCCCAGACTATATTCGGACGTGTACCCGGCCAGGCCCCTCACGATGAAAATGCCGATGAACGCCCAGGGCATCCAGCGCGCCGTCTCGAGATTGTGCTCGACGAGTGTCTGATCGGTCAGCGGTTTCAAGAGGATAATCAGAGTCGCCTCGACACCAGCCGCGGTAGCCATAGCCACAATCGCGGCGCTGCCAATTACCCAGTACGGAGTAGCGTACCGCCAGAGACGTCGGTATACGGCTACGTTATGCGGATCAAGTTTTACGATCACTGTTCAGTCGGATCGTTGACGGTGGCGATACTAATCTTCACGAAGCCGAGTTTGCCGGCAACGTCCATTGCGGTGACGACATGCTGATGGCGGGCATTTGCGTCGGCGCTGATCGTCAGCGGTAATCTCGTGTTACCGCCCGAGAGCTTTTGCAGCGCGTTTCTGATCGTTTCCGGACGGCTGTTGATGAGTTCACGCCCGTTGATGAGGTAAGTGCCTTGTTCCGTGATCATGATTTCGAGGTGATCAGCAACTTCTTCGACGACTGCCTCACTATCCGCTGCGGGCAGCCTGATCGTGATTTGAGACTGCTTGACGAAACTCGTGGAGACCATGAAGAAAATCAGCAACAGCAGTACGACGTCGATCAACGACGTCATGTTGACTTCAGGTTCCAAGCGTGGACGAACGTTGAAGTTCATTTCTTCTTGCCGGAAGACGCCTGACGGCGATGCAGTGCTTCGACAAGCTTGATCGCCTCCTTCTCCATGTCGATCACCAGCGTATCAACCCGGTTACTGTAGAAGCGATAGCCGATGAGTGCCGGTATGGCGACGGTCAGGCCGGCGGCCGTCGTAATCAGGGCCTCGGCAATACCGCCAGCCAGGACGGTCGGATTGCCGACGCCATGCGTCGTGATCGCCGCAAATACCTTGACCATGCCGATGACTGTGCCAAGCAGTCCCAGCAACGGCGAAATCGCTGCGACGGTACCCAGGGTGTCCAGGTATCGCTGCAGTTCATGAACGACATGACGACCGGTTTCCTCGATACTGTCTTTCATGACCGCCCGCTCGTAGTCGCGATTGATCAGGCCTGCAGCCAGGATCTGGCCTAACGCGGAGCCCTGGTGCAGGACTTGAATCTGACCCTGATCGAGCTGGTCTTTCTTGACCCAACCCCAGACCTTGCTGGTCAGATCTTCCGGTATTACGCGCTTTTGTTGCAGTGTCCAGAATCGCTCGAGCATGATACCCATTGCGATAATCGCACACAGGATAATCGGCACCATCAACCAGCCGCCGGATTTGACGATTTCAACCATATAAACTGACTCGGAGGAAAATCGGAATATACAGCGGCCAGCCGAAAATTGCTCCCCGGCAAGCGCTCATTTCCCGGAATCTTGATGCCAGTACTTGCGACCGTCCCGCCGGTGTTCGGCAAGGCGCCGTATGCCATCATCGCGGCAGATCCGGTAGCTGATGGCCCCGGAACTGGCCGTATTCAGCACCTCGGCACCGGCACTCCGCCACAAGCTGACAATATCCTCCTTGGGGAACCCCCAGCGGTTGTTGAAACCGGCGGAAACGATAGCCACTTTCGGTCGGATGCTCCTGACGAACTCCTCACTGGATGAGGTGCGACTGCCGTGGTGCGGAATCAATACGATGTCGGCGGGCGCAAGAACACCGCTACGCGCCAGCAGACTCTCCACCGGTGCTTCGATATCACCGGTGAGAATAACCCTGTGTCGGTCAATGCGAAGCTCCAGGACACAGGACGCATTGTTGCCGTGCCAGCGGCCCGACTCCGCAGGGTGTATGACTGCGAACTCGATGCCGTCCCAATGCCAACGCTCGCCCAAGTGACACCATTCCTGCCGCAGATCGATATGCTCAAGCGCTTCCCCGGTCAGCATCCTTTTTATGCCGATTTCCTCTGTCAGTGACCGCGCACCTCCTGAATGATCCTGGTCCGCATGGCTGACCAACAGCAAGTCGAGCGAAGCAATGCCCTCGCTCCTGAGAAAGGGCACCAGGACAAGCTGACCGGTATCGCTGCCACCGCGAAACGACGGACCGGTATCAAAAACGGCTGCATGCCGGTGCGTCCGCAGGACAACAGCGAGACCCTGACCCACATCGAGCACGTGGATATCAATGCAATCCTGCGGTGGTGGCGGCGGCCTGTAGAGAATTATTGCCAGCGCGGCAACCAGGGCCAGTTTGCGTCCCGGCCAGCCGGGCGGAGCCAGCGACCAAAGCGAAGGCAATAGTGCCGTCAAAACGATGAAGCCCTCCGACCGCGCGATATGAAAGTTTGCGAGCGGCAATTCGGCCGCGTGCCGGATCAGCCAAAGCACGAGACTGACGCTTCGATATGCGATGTCGAGCGCAATGTTGCCCGCCGGCTGAAACGGTCCATCGAGCATCAGGCCGAGCAGGCAGGCAGGAACCGTAAGAAAGTTGAAAACCGGTAACGCCAGCAAGTTGACGAAAGGCGCGACAATGGCGACCCGATCAAACAGCAGCACCGTCAGGGGAAAAAGACCGAGTAAAAGTGCAACCTGGGTAGAAGACAAACGTCGTATGCCGTTCAACAACATCGCAACGGAGTGATTGTTCACGGCAAACGCAGGAATCCGCGTTACCCGAAAATGCCAGAACAGTATCGCGACAGCGGCGAAAGAAAGCTTGAAGCCGGGCGCCTGAATTGCGAGCGGATCTGTTATCAGAATTGTAAGGCAGCAAATGGCAAGCAGGCGCGCAGGAGATATTTGACGACGAAGAAGGCCGGCCAACACAAAAATAATTGTCATCAGGACAGCCCGCCGGGCCGGCACTGCAAAGCCGGAAATTTCGGCGTAAGCCAAAGCAGCAATTGCCGCAATGACTGCCGCACAATCCCTGATGTTGGCTCTGCGGCAAAAAAAGGACAGCAGGAACCAGCTCAGGAAAAACACGCCACCGGCGGCAAGACCAATGTGAAGACCGGATATCGCCATCAGGTGGCTTGTTCCGGTAGCCGCGTAGCGCTTCCATTGTTCCCGCGTGATGGTATGTCGCGCGCCAACGGCCACCGCCAGCACGACGGCCGAGGCGTCATCGTCGGGCAAACGTGCGTCGATTCGGGCTGCGAACCGCTGCCGCAGGCGGGAAATCCGATCAACAGCCCGATCGTCGCGCCGAACGTTGTTCGAACCGTTGACAACGTAGCCGGTCGCGCCGATGGCCTGCCGAAAGAGCCAGGCTTCGTAGTCGAAACCGCCGGGATTCGAAAAGCCTCGCGGTCGCCGCAAACGCACCTCAAACTGCCATGTCTCGCCGAGGGCAGGTCTCGTTGTCGCTTCAAACCAGCTCAGTCGAATCCTGCCGGGCAGGTCATCACGGCCCACAGGTTCTACCAGGAAGCTCAGTGACGCACCACGGTCTTTGGGAAAGTCAGCGACGCGCGCATCTATCCTGATGGTTTTCCCTACCAGCGCCGGCGACAGCCTGGCATCGATGACACCATGTGCGGCGAACGCGAGCAGCAGCAGCCCAAGCAGATAGGCGCCGGCAAATCGTATTCCCGGGGCAAAAAAAGCGGCAAGCGATACAGGAACAAGGACAATTAACAGGAATTTATCGGGCAAATTACTGCATAACTGCAGCGTGTAGGCGCCTGCCAATGCGCACAAGCAAAGCATAAGCATGTTCCGCTTCCCTGCGGTTTATCGTTATGATGCTGCTTACCATCGAACCGGATTCAGTCTCGAATGCCAAGGCGGTTTTTTAGGAAATTTGCGTTCAAACGCCACAAAATCAGTCAACAGTGGTATTTGAGCCCGTTTCGTGACCTGCTGCATAACCCGGCGTACTGGGGCATACGGCGGAAGACGGTCGTACCCGGCTTTTCGCTGGGACTTTTTGTCGCGTTTCTGCCCTTCCCGGCACATACGCTGACGGCCGTACTCTTGGCGCTTCTCCTGAGAGTCAACATACCGGCGACCATCATCGGAACATTATTGACGAACCCCGTGACAATATATCCGATTTTTCGACTGGCATACCGTGTCGGTTCATTTCTGCTGGGACTGGAGTCTCAACCTATCGAGTTCGAGCTGTCAGTGGAATGGTTGACACATGGATTTCTGAATGTCTGGCAACCGCTGTTGCTCGGCTGCATGCTGTGTGGGGCGCTCGCTGCACTGATCGGCTACGTCGGGCTCGATCTTTTGTGGCGCGCGTCGCTGGCCGATTACGTGGCTGCTCGTCGGCGCCGCAACAACCAGAGCTAAGGAATCTTCGCGACCCTGCCGGCAACATCAGCCGCTGGGTATCAGACAGCCACCCTCCAGCAACATGATCCTGTCCATGCGCGCGGCAATCGAGTGATCGTGCGTGACGATGACGAGGCTCGTCTCGAGTTCGCGATTGAGTTCGAGCATCAGTTGCAGGACGTGCTCGCCATTGCCGGCGTCGAGGTTGCCGGTCGGTTCGTCGGCCAGGACGAGTTTCGGACCTGTTATCAGCGCCCGTGCAACGGCCGCCCGCTGGCGCTCGCCGCCAGACAATTCGCCCGGCTTGTGCGTCAGTCTATCGCCCAGTCCCACTCGCTCCAGTAATGCCTGTGCCTGATTCAGCGCATCTTCCCTCCGGACCCGCCGGATCAGCAGCGGCATTGCGACATTTTCCGCGGCCGAGAATTCGGGCAGCAGGTGATGGAACTGGTAGACAAACCCGATGTAACGGTTCCTCAGGTCTGCCTTGCCCCGCTCGCTCGTCTTGTGCATGCATTGTCCGTCGACCAGCACCTCGCCGGACGTGGGCGTGTCGAGTCCGCCCAATATTTGTAACAAGGTCGTTTTGCCCGAACCCGAGGTGCCGATGATGGCCAGCCGTTCGGCCGCCCTGACCGTCAGATCGATGCCGCTAAGTACCTCCAGCATCGAACCGCCCTCGTCGAAGCGCCGCACGATGGAACGGCACAGGAGTACCACTTCCCTGTCGTTCGTTTGTTGCATTTGCTCACTCATATCGCAACGCCTCGGCCGGCATCGTGCGCGCACCGCGCCAGGCCGGGTAAACAGTCGAAGCCAGGGCGAGGACCAATGCGATGGCCCCTATCCTGACGACGTCCGGCATGCGCAGATCCGCCGGCAAGTCGCTGATGAAATACACGTCGGCTGCCAGAAACTTGATGCCGAAAGCGGATTCCATGAACGAGACGATCGTTTCCAGGTTTACTGTGAACAACACACCCAGTGCCACGCCAGCCAGCGTGCCGACCACACCGATGATGCTCCCTTGCGTGATGAAAATTTTCAGTATGCTGGATGGACTCGCTCCCACCGTTCGCAAAATCGCGATGTCCGATTGTTTGTCCTTCACTACCATTACCAGTGTCGACACAATATTGAACGCCGCAACGGCAACGACCAGAAGCAGGATAACGAACAGGATTGACTTCGTAATCTGAATTGAGCGGAAGAAGTTTACGTGGCGGCGGGTCCAGTCGCTGACAAGTACGCCGCCACCAGCGTCGAGCGCAACCTCTCGAACGATTGCCGGTGCGGCATAAATATCATTTACAGCGAGGTGAAAGCCGCTGACTTTGTTTCCTTTGCGATACAGTCTCTGCGCATCCGCGAGATGGATAAAAGCCAACCGTCGATCGAATTCATACATGCCGACGCGATAGATGCCCGTTACCGTGAAACGCTTCGTCCTTGGAACGAGGCCGACAGGCGTTACAATTCCCTCTGCCAGCGTAATCGAAACCTTATCGCCAATATCCGCTTGCAGGGCATCCGCCAGTTCGGCGCCGAGCACGATACCGAAGCCCTGCGCCTCAAGGCTCGAGAGGCTGCCTTTCGTAACGACGCCGGAGACGCCGGACACCTCGTTCTCGAGTACGGGATCGATGCCGCGCAATTCGATGCCGCTGAGTTGCCGCCCATAAACAGCCAGGGCCTTGCCTTCGACATAGGGCGCGGCAGCCTTCACGCGGGGGTTGGCCGTGGCATCGGCGACGCGCTTTTTCCAGTCCGTCAGGCCGCCCTGTGGGTCCTCTATGCTCGCGTGCGACGACATCAGCAACAACCGGTCCTGGAGTTCGCGTTCGAAGCCGTTCACCACCGAAAGGACGATTATCAATACAGCCACGGCGATCGCGATGCCCAGCATCGAGATGGCCGAGATCAGAGAGACAAAGCGATTACTGGTCTGTGCCCGCACATATCGCGTGCCTATCCATATTTCATACCAGCCCGTCATCCTATTCGTACCTGAGCGCCATCGCGGGATTAACATGGGCAGCACGGCGGGCCGGATAGAGTGTGGCGAAGGAAGTCAGGGCAAAGGCAGCGACAGCAATAACTGCCACGTCGAAAAATTCAAGGTCGGATGGTATATCCGTGACGTAATAAACGTCGCCAGGCATGATCTGGAAACCAAACAGTTGTTCCAGCCAGGGCACGATCGTCGGTACGTTCATTGCGAGCACTACGCCAGATATGACGCCCAGCAAAACACCGAGCCAGCCGATGACTGCGCCCTGGATAAAAAACACGCGAACCACGCCATTCGGCCCCATGCCAAGCGTCCGCAAGATTGCAATGTCGCTCGTCTTGTCTGTCACGACCATGACCAGGCTGGCAACGATGTTGAAGGCTGCCACGCCGATGATCAACGACAGAATCAAAGACATCATCATCTTTTCCAGGCGAATCGCCCGAAAGTAACTGGCATTCTCCACAGTCCAGTCGCTTGCGCTAACCGCCGGTCCGAGTCGATTCTGTATTGAGCGGGCAATAGCGGGTGCCGCCATCACATCGTTGGCACGAAACCGGACTGCAGAGACGCTGTTGCCCAGCGACATCATTCGCGCAGCATCCTCCGCGTGCACCAGGGCCAGCAAGGCGTCATGGTCCTGCAAGCCCGCCTCGAATACACCGCGAACAAGGAAACGCTCCAGGATCGGTTCGAGACCGCCGTCTCCCGTCGGCTTTGGTATCAACAGGATGACTCCGTCACCGATACGGATGCGTAGTTCCATGGCCAACAAGCGGCCGAGCACAATGTTTTTCATGCCGGCCTCGAGCACGCCGAGATCGCCCTCGACAAAATTAATCGTCCCGCCCGACACCGCGCTTTCAAGTTCGGGCAATACGCCGCTGATGAGCACTGCGTTGAGGGTGCCGCCAGAGCGGATCATTCCTTCCATACCGATGTACGGCGCCGCCGCAGCAATGCCGGGCTCGGCAAGTATCTCTTGCCGAAGCGTTCGCCAGTCCTCGACGCGGTTGTCCCTGCCGCTCACCTGGCCGTGCGCCGTCATGCTCACGAGGCGATCCCGCAATTCGCCTTCAAAACCGTTCATTACGGACAGGATGATGATGAGAGCCGCGACGCCCAGGGCGATGCCGGCAAGCGAAATCGAGGTAATAAAGGAAACGAATCTGGTGCGGCCTTTGGCCCGGAGGTAGCGAAGGCCGAGGAAGAGTTCAACAGAATCGATCATCGCCCGCATTAAAACACATCAGGAGCCGCTGAACGCCCGCAATGTCGGCTCCTGCCGGTGTTATTGCCGCTCTTGATCGCCCGTCAGGTCGGGCTCCTACTTGGACGAATCGCAATTTGTAGCGCCCCGTCCTGACGGGCGGGATCGAAAATGTGACGTGGTTCGCATTTACGCGATCGGGCATTACAAAAGGGCGACAAGCTATTGAATCAGCAGTTTTTTGACCCACTGTCGAGTGCTATAGTCAGCGGGTAATTATCTGGAGACTCTGAGATGGCCAAGGTTCGCGCCACTACACTTCTTGCCCTGGGCTGCGCCCTGGCGGGCAGTTTTTTTACCGGCAGTCTTTTTGCCGAAACGCTGCAAATGGAAGGTACTGACCAGTCCGCCTTCGAGGGTTCCGGTCGGCCGACCCGCGGCATGACACAGGACCGCGTCCAGGCCACCCATGGCACTCCGCAGTCACGCCAGGCCGCCGTCGGCGATCCGCCTATCTCGAGATGGGAGTATCCGAAGTTCGTCGTCTATTTCGAATACGATCGGGTCATCCATGCGGTTCTGAAGCGCTAGGCGAGCGCTGCCAAAAGCACACCTTTTTCTGCGTTTCCCGTCGTAAAACTGCGCAAATTGTGCGCCGTTTGTGCGCCCTTTTGCGCGCAAATTTCGGCTGCCGGACGTCGTCATTTGTCTGTGAGATAATCGCGGGCCGTTTCCCCGGCCGATCAGTTTCGTGGCTCGTAGTTCATCATTATTCTCGTCGCTCATAACAGTGCCGGACGCCGGCCGGCCGGCTGCATGGGGCCGCCTGATCGGCGCCAGTGCGGCGCTGGCCGCGCTGGAGCTCGCCGAAAACTCGGATCGAGCCGTCCTGGTCCTGGCATCAGATCCCCGGCATGCCGATCAGCTCGAGGCGGAGATCCGCTTCTTCGCCGGCGAGAGAATAGCCGTGTCGCACTTCGTCGAATGGGAGACGCTGCCCTACGACAGTTTCTCTCCGCACCAGGACATTATTTCTCAACGACTTCGGGTACTGGCTGATCTGCCCGGTCAGAGAAATGGAATTGTTGTCGCATCAGCGGCAAGTTTGTTGCAGAGATTGCCGCCAACCGATTACGTCGCGGCACGATCGCTCTCGGTAAGCCTTGGGCAAGTCCTCGAACGGCAGGTTTTCATCGACAAACTTACTGCGTCCGGTTATCTGCGCGTGCCTCAGGTTGACGAGCACGGGGAATTCGCGGTCCGTGGTTCCCTCCTCGATATTTTCCCGATGGGTTCGTCTGCGCCGCTACGCATCGACTTCTTCGACGACGAGATCGAAAGCCTGCGGTTTTTCGATCCGGACAGTCAGTTGTCTCGTGAGACGATGGATCACATTCGGATATTACCAGCAAGGGAGATTCCGCTCGACCAGGCAAGTGTCAGGGATTTCCGTGATCGCTATCGTGAAAAATTCGAGGGTCAGCCGTCACGTTCACGAGTGTACCGCGAAGTATCTGACGGAATCGCACATGGTGGGATCGAGTATTACCTGCCGCTGTTTTATGCGTCGACCGCGAGTCTCCTCGATTATCTGCCCGGAAACTGTCTTCTTTTTGTCCCGTCCGACATTTCTCAAGTTCTCGACAAGGCGTGGCAGGAAATTCATGAGAGATACGAACTCTGCAGCGTGGATGTGGAGCGACCGGTACTGCCCCCCGAAGAGAGTTTTTTTCAACCTCACGACATCAGCGAACAACTCAACGCGTATGGCCGAGTCGCTTACTCGTCACAGTCACTCCGTGAAATTGACGGCACGGTCAACCTGCCTGCCAGATTGCCGCCTGCGTTGCGAATCGAGTCGCGTTACGAGGATGCAGCACATGCTGTCGGCGATTTTCTTCAGAAATTTGCTGGCCGGGTTTTATTCACGGCTGATTCGCCCGGTCGACGGGAGAGCATTTACGAGATGTTGCGTGCTCGCGGTCTCGATATTCTCCGGGTCGAAGGCTGGCAGGCGTTTCTGGACGGCGGTCCGGATATTGGCGTCACGGTAGCTCCGATCGAAAACGGTGTGCTCCTGCCTGAGGCTGCGATCGCCATAATCAGCGAGCAACAGTTGTTCGGTGAGAAGCCGCGGCAACGCAGCCGCCGACGCCGGGCAGAACGCGATCCTGAAAAAATCATCCGGCAACTCAACGATCTCCAGGAGGGCTCTCCGGTTGTCCATGCGGAATATGGCGTCGGTCGATATCTGGGACTGACGACGCTGGAGACCGGCGGCGTAACCGGTGAATTCCTGAGTCTGGAATATGCGGGCGGCGACAAACTCTATGTGCCCGTGCACTCGCTGGACCTGATTTCGCGCTATACGGGCGCGTCAGCCGAGAACGCGCCATTGCACAGGCTCGGTAGCGATCAGTGGGCCAGGGCCCGGCGGCGGGCGATCAAGAAGATCCGCGATGTTGCCGTGGAATTGCTCGACGTCTATGCAAGGCGGGCAGCGCGGCCGGGGCACCACTTTCATTGGCCCGAGACAGATTACCAGACGTTCATGGACGGGTTTCCTTTCGAGCCCACCGAAGACCAGACGCGCACGATAGACGAAGTGCTCGGCGACCTGGCATCCGACAAACCAATGGACCGCGTGGTCTGTGGCGACGTCGGATTTGGCAAGACCGAGGTTGCCCTGCGCGCCTCGTTCGCGGTCGTGCACGGTGGCAAACAGGTCGCCATTCTCGTGCCGACGACACTGCTGGCGCAGCAACACGGTCAGACCTTCAAAGACCGCTTTGCGGACTGGCCGGTTCAGGTGGAAATACTGTCCCGCTTTCGCTCGCAAAAAGAAGCAAAGAATGTCGTCGAAGGAATGCGACGAGGGACTGTCGATATCGTCATCGGCACGCATCGATTATTGCAACACACAAAAGACTTCTCCGACGTCGGGCTTGTCATAGTGGATGAGGAACATCGCTTCGGCGTGCGCCATAAAGAAGCGATCAAGATGCTGCGAAGCGAAGTCGACGTGCTGACAATGACAGCAACCCCGATACCGAGGACGCTGAACATGGCGCTCGGCGGGCTGCGGGACATGTCATTGATTACGACGCCACCTCCCGAAAGGCTTGCGGTCAAGACTTTTGTGAGTGAGTGGAACGACGTCATGATCCGTGAAGCCTGCCTGCGCGAGATCAAGCGTGGTGGCCAGGTCTTTTTCATTCACAACCGCGTGGAGGACATCGCCTCGGTTGAGGAGCGGCTGTCGAAACTCGTTCCCGAAGCCAGTATCAGGACCGGCCATGGACAAATGCCTGAACGGGAACTCGAACAGGTCATGCTCGACTTCTATCGTCGTCGCTTCAATGTCCTTTTGTGTACGACGATAATCGAAAGCGGCATTGACGTACCTACCGCAAATACGATCATCATCAACCGCGCTGATCGTTTTGGTCTTGCCCAGCTGCACCAGTTACGCGGCCGCGTAGGCCGATCTCACCACCGTGCGTACGCTTATCTCATAGCGCCGCCCAGGGCCGCGATGACAGCTGACGCGGTCAAGCGACTGGAGGCAATTGATTCACTCAGTGATTTGGGTGCGGGGTTCGTGCTGGCGACACACGACCTCGAGATTCGCGGCGCGGGCGAACTGCTGGGCGATATCCAAAGCGGTCAGATTCAGGAAATCGGTTTTTCCCTGTATACGGAACTGCTGGCCCGGGCCGTTCAATCTTTGCGGGCAGGTGAAGAGCCTGATCTTGAGGGGCCACTGAATGCCGGCGTCGATATAAACCTTCACATACCCGCATTATTGCCGGAAGACTACATGCCGGACGTGCATCTGCGGCTCATCCTGTACAAGCGCATAGCGAGCGCGAGTTCCCGGGAACAATTGAAGGACTTGCAGATCGAACTCATTGATCGCTTCGGTCTCTTGCCGGAGGCAGCCAAAAACCTGATGCGAATCGCGGCAATCAAACAGGATGCTTCAATGCTCGGGATCGAGAAAATCGATGCGTCGGAATTCGGCGGCTACATTCAGTTTGCCGGCCAGAGCCGGGTCGATCCTGTCTCACTGGTGCAACTTGTGCAGGAAGACAGCCAGACTTATCGAATGCAGAGCGCGCATCGATTACAGTTTCGAACGGAATTGAGCGATGTGGCTCAGAGATTCAAATTCATCGAAGAACTGCTTACACTGCTGGTCTCGAAACCCGGCTCGGACGCCTGCCGGGCGCTGGCCAGCTAGTAGGCCGATAAGGTGGAATTTTTGGCGAAAAGAGGACATTCATGCGTGCTGCCTTCTGCGTAGCAGTCGTCGCACTCGCTGCAGCGGTGTTGCCGGCTTTTGCCCAGCAAAATGCTGAAGTCTTGCCCGGCGAAGAGACCGGCGAGGCTGTCGAGCCTGTTCGACGTTACACGGTCGAGTTGATTATATTTTCCTACGGCGAAGGCGCCTCCGCCGGCACCGAGACCTGGACAGCGGACGAACCGGCTGTCGAGGTAGCGCCCGATCCAGCCGACGAAGATTACTTTGATCCGGATTTGTACGAATTTTCCGAGCCGGGCGAAGTGCTTGCAGAAATTGAAGCGCCTGCGATAGCGCGCCGCTACATGGACCTCGAGCTCGTGCTGCTCGATACCGATACCTTCACGATGAATCAGATCTACGACAAGCTGGTCGAGCTCGATGCTTACGAGCCGATCATGCGGGCAGGCTGGACCCAGCCCACCTATGAAAAAGACATGACGGCCTCGATCGGGCTACGCACGCTCGGCGATCCGCCGCCCGGGCTCGACGGCACCCTGACGCTGTATCTCGGCCGTTACCTGCATCTCGTGGTCGATTTGACCATGGACAAGGATCCTCCCCTTGCATCACCACCTGAAGAAACGTCAGCAAGTGTTCTGACATTCGGCGATTCCCGCATGCAGAACGAGTATGAACTGATCGATCAGTACGGTGAATTGTTGCCGCCACCGATCCGGTACCGAATCTTCGAGGACCGCATCATGAAAAACGGCGATATACGGTACTTCGACCACCCGAAGTTCGGCGTGATTGCCAAGATTACGCGCGTGGAGGAAGCCGAAGAGGAGATCATTGACGATACCGAGGACCTGCTGCCCGGCAGTTTGTTGAGTCCTTAGCCCGAGTGAGGGGGACATGCGCGACGCAAGCCGTGAGCGGGCCCGATGATAAGAACGGGATCCGTCCCCCCCGGTTCAGTCGGACAGGGCCTTATCCAGAAAGTCGTCGGCGCTGGCGCCACCCTGTCCCGCCTGCATAAGGCAGTAATTCAACAGCATGGCGTTGCATAGCGTTTCATAATCCATTGTTTTTAGGGACAGATGATTGCGGCGGCAGGATTTGGCACTTTGCCGGTAATGTTTATTCTAGCGGCCTAGCGACCAGCTGTATCCGTTCGCAATGTCCGCTTTTCCCGAAAGCGGCCGTTCAGACACCCAAAAAACTGCTGAAATGAAGGTCCGCTTTCAGCCAGAAGCGGCCAGTACAGCGATTTGTTACGCGGCGCCTTGCCTGTGGCGAGGTCGATGTAACACATCCGTCTTTATCGCTGTATTACGCCGGAGTACAAAAGGACGAGTCCGAGTGTGTCGTTTAGACCATGCGCGAAAATGAGTGGCCACAGATTCCGCTTTGCCAATAGGAACACGCCACCGTAAACGGCGCCACCAATGCCAATGGATATTGCTTGTACTGGTCCCTGATAGGCGTGAATAAGCCCAAATGCAGCTGCCTGGAAAGCAACTGCTGAAA
>JAPUKV010000158.1 GCA_027295475.1 Pseudomonadota bacterium | reverse complement strand
GTGAACATTACAGGCGCCTGCTATATGAGCAACACTCAAATCACCAAGACGAGGAAAGCCTGATACAGTCTGCGAAGGATACAGCCAGAGAGCAGGATACGATGCTGCCGAATGATTCAAGGGACTAGAAAATCACCTTGGCAGGCACATAAACGATGAATGCCGCAATGACCAGCAACACAGGCCGGATTCGCTCGCTCATGGAGATGTTCTCAATGACGTGTACACGGCGGCGGCGGCGAAGTGTGTCAGTATACTGTCCCCGGAATACCGTGGACCCGCGATGACGAGCAAGCAGAGCAAGAGCCCCGATGCCTTGACGTTCGGCCCGCGCCGGCCGTTTTTCGAGCTGGCTGAAGCGCTTGCTGGCGACTGGCACAGTGGCAGCGCTTTCAAAACCGCGTACTTCAATGCCATGTCCATACTTTTTCCGCTTGGCGAAAAGTTCTTTATCGACAGCGTACGTGTTTACAGGAACCAGATCGATGACCCGAAGCTGCTGGATGAGATAACCGCATTTCAGGGACAGGAAGCGATCCACCGGCTGCGGCATCAGACATACAACGAGTTGCTTTGCGAGCAGCGGGGATATGATCTTGATCGCTTCGAACGGCCGGTTCGCGACAGGATGGCCTGGGCATACCGGGAATTATCGGCCAGGCGGCGGCTTGCCGGTACTGTTGCCAATGAGCACCTGACCGCGATCATGGCAAATGACATGCTTACTCAAAAGGACGCGTTCACGGGCGCCGATCCGCATGTCGCAGCGCTGTGGGCATGGCACGGTGTCGAGGAAACAGAGCATAAAGCTGTTGCGTTCGATGTCTTTGTTGCTGTGGGCGGTACAGTCAGGGAACGGCGTCAAGCCCTGATGATGAATACTTACTTCTTCTTCAAGGACACATTTCGAAACCTGTGCATCATGCTAAAACATGACGGCAAACTCTGGAGTCTTCGAGAGTGGCTGCGCGGTTTCAAGTATCTGTTTGTCAGGCCGGGCGTTCTCCGTCGCGTGTTCTTTGCGTACCTGGGCTTCTACAGGAAGGATTTCCATCCCTGGCAGCACGATAATCGAGAGCTGATCGTTGAATGGGAGCAGGATTACGGAAGCACCGTCTCTCGAACACTTACTTGAATAACACACAGCAACAACGACATGTCTGGACGCGCCTCGCAGGCGTTTTTCAGAGAGCCCCGCTGTAACAATAAGATCGGCTTTACAATCGCTCGGATCGGCCGCGCGGACGACACAGAAAGTCTGATGCGGCGCCATATCAACTCTGACGCGATACGCTTTAACGAGTAGTATCGCCTGCTCCAATTTAGAGGATCACTACAACATGACTGAATTAGCGATGCTTGCAAACATAGCGGAAATTCTCGGTGTACTCATTGTTATCGGTGGTGTGTTTTTTGCCATGCTGCAGATGCGACAGATACGCCAGCAACGACGCGAACTCGCCGCAATCGAGTTATTTCGATTCTTTGCGAGCCCCAAGTTCACAGAGGCATATCGTACGATCCTGCATCTGCCCGATGGCATGAGCGCTGAAGACATCAAAATGAATGACGCAAAGATCGAAAATGCCGCGATGCTTATCTGTACGACGATGGAGAACATCGGCGTTATGACCTTTCAACGCATCGTGCCATTTCTCGTCGTAAACAATCTCGTGGGAACCAGCGTGGTTATCCTTTGGCGCAAGCTCGAAGACTGGGTACTCGCACTCCGCGCAGAAATTGATTCACCCAACGGATTCGAATGGTTTCAGTGGCTGGCGGAGCGGCTCGAACAATACCAGCCCAAAGATGCAAAGCCGGCCTACGAGGCGTTCAAGGCGTGGGCACCATTACGGCTGACGCAGGACATCTGATGTGCGCTGATGGGCGCATTAATCGATGAGTGATGCACCCCTTATCGATATTCATAACGCGACGATATATCGCGGCGATACGCGCGTCTTCGACAATTTCAATCTGACGATCGAGCAACATGAGCAGGTAGCGATTCTGGGCCCCAACGGCTCGGGCAAGACGACATTGCTAAAAGTCGTTAACCGGGAAATTTATCCGGTTCTCCAGGACGGCTCATGGGTTCGAATTCTCGGACGATCGACATGGAATGTATGGGAGCTTCGCTCGCAAATAGGTATCGTCTCACACGACCTCCAGGCAAGATACAGGGGTACGACCTCAGGACTCGATGTCGTGCTGTCAGGTTATCTCTCCAGTGTCGGTATTCACGGCATCCTCGCCGGGCGAATTAATGACGCGCAGAAGACAAAAGCACGGCAAGTAATGCATGAGCTCGGTGTCGGGTCTCTGGCCGATACGCCGCTTCGAAACATGTCGACGGGACAACAGCGGCGTTGTTTACTTGGCCGCGCGCTCGTGCACGACCCGGATACACTGATTCTCGACGAGCCAACAGCCGGCCTCGACCTTACCGCCAGCTTCGATTATCTGGCGCGCGTTCGCGACCTGGTAGACAAGGGAAGGAATATCGTAGTCGTTACCCATCTCCTTAATGAGATCCCGCCTGATATAGAGCGTATCGTGCTCCTTCGCGAAGGATCGATTGTTGCCGATGGACCCAAAGAGGCGGTCCTGACCGAGGAAAACCTGCTCACGACATACGGGACGCCGATCAAGCTGGCCCGGGTGGACGGCTATTACCTGGCGTACCCGGCGTCTGAATAGGAGAATTTCGGCAGATTCTGTTACCCGCACCCAGCACACTCCGCCAGTTCACGATTTCCGGTATCGGCCTGTCCGCTAGATTTCCAAAACGTGACCCACTACGATGCTTAGTGTGTCGAATGGTCATAATCTCGAATCATGATTCGTCGATTGCTTTCGGTTTTGTCTGGCTGGCTGGTAGCCATGCCGGTATTTGCGTCCGGCGCAGAGCTAACTGCGGCAGTCGATACGGCCGCGGAATCCGCGACTGAAGTAGTAACCGGCCTGACGCATGTCGGTCCCGCCATGTTCGTGATAGCGCTCGCCTGCGCCCTGCTGCTAACACTCCTTTTTCGCGCTTCGGCCACCCACCTTGCGAAGCTTGTAACCGCCAGGATCGGCAAGCGCCGCATCCGCAGAATTTTGCAGCAAAAGAGCAAGGACGTACTCGAAGATTTCATTTTGCCCGGCGCCTACGGCGGACTGACGAAAATAGACAATGCGATTCTGACATCCGGCGGAATAATCTGTATTCAGACCAAACACTACAATGGTGTCGTATTTGGCGGACCGGACGAGCCTCAATGGACGAATGTGCACGGTATCCGCCGGCGAAAATTCTTGAATCCAATGATTCAAAACGAGGGCAGAACAAAGGCACTACAAAAAGCCGTCCCGAAAGTTCCCGTCGCTAATCTGGTCGTATTCACCGGCCGTGTCCAGTTCACATCACCGCTCGAGAAAAACGTAATCCATGTTCGCGACCTGAACAGCTACATTGCCAAGTTCGTGTTCGGCCCTTGCAAGATCAAGGACTGGGATGCCGTTTGGATGACAGTCAATGCCGCAGCGCTAACTGACGAAGAGACGCGCAAAGACCTGAGCGCCCAGCTCAGCTTTTCCTAGGCGTCCGATAGCAAGATCGCCCGTCAGGACAGGCTCCTACGAGTCACCCTCAGACGCCAGTTACACTCCTGTCGGAGACCCCCTTCGCCTGCCATCGGTAGTAGCCGCATATCGATCATTGCGAAGTGACAATTATTGACCTGGTCCGTTCGTAGTGCGGCGAAATCGGACGGGTGAATTTAGATATACTGCAGCACAAGTCGTCAGCACGGATAAATACCATGTCAGATGCTTTGATCAGCTCTCCGGGCGGAGTGCTCGCTATCTTGTGTGCGGTTGCAGCCTTTTGGTTCTTCATCGACCAGATCACTCAGTGGAAACTATTCCAATATGTTCCACCGTTGTTATTCATTTACGCGACGCCCGTCTTCCTCAATAACCTGGACGTTATTCCAAGCGGTTCATCCGTTTATTCCGGGTTAAGCACTTATGCTTTGCCGGCGTTCATCGTCCTGATGTTACTCAAAGTCAATGTACCGGCTACCGTTCGCATCATGGGCAAGGGCATCCTGGTAATGCTGATGGGTACGGCCGGCGTCATTGCCGGTGCTGTAATCGCATACGTGCTCGTGCACCACTGGCTCGCCCCGGACGCATGGAAAGGTTTTGGTGCACTGGCGGGAAGCTGGATCGGCGGCACAGGCAACATGGCCGCTGCCAGCGAGATGCTGGACACACCGGCTGAACAGTTTGGTCTCGCCGTACTTGCCGATAACGTGGTTTATATCGTCTGGCTACCGCTTCTCCTCGCTTCGAAGAACTTCGCAGATCGCTTCAATGCCTGGGCGAACGTGCCCGAAGATCGTTTGCGCATGATGGATGCTGCTTCGGCGGCCGTCCTGGAGGAAGAAAAAACCCCGGTCATGCGTGATTACATCTATCTCACGGCGATTGCCATAGGCGTTACCTGGCTGGCCAGCGCCCTCGCATCAATTTTTTTCCAGGCGATGATGCAGAACTATCCATCTCTGGAGACCATTTTGTCGGAATCCACCTGGCGAATTCTCCTGATCACGACGATCGCATTGGCACTCTCCGCCACACCGGTGTCCCGATTGCCTAACGCAACTGCGATCGGCACCGCCATGGTCTACGTTTTCGTTGCCGGTATGGGAGCGAGGGCTACCATTGAAGGCTTCGGCCAAGCACCGGCTTTCTTACTGGGTGCCTTCATCTGGATCTTCATTCACGGCGCCTTTTGCATTGCCGGCGCGAAGCTCTTCAGGGTCGATGTGCACAGCGTCGCAATCGCGTCTGCAGCCAATATCGGTGCCGCCGCGTCTGCGCCGATTGTCGCAGCGTTTCACAGGCCCAGCCTGGTACCGGTATCCATCCTGATGGCGTTGCTGGGTTACGCGATGGGCAACTATCTCGCCCCGCTTACCGGGCATCTGGCGAGGATGGCGGTGGGACAATAACAAAGCCCGCGATCCCGATGGTATGGTGAGTGCATGCGAAGGGCCTTGCTTTGGCTAAGAAGATCCGGCATCGGGCTTGCCGGCGCGGTGATCGTGAGTGTACCGGCAGGTATCTGGCTCTGGCAGGACCGCAACTCGATCGAAGATATTGACCTGCGAACCGCCGCGGCAGTTGAGGCCGGTGCCGATGCCGTAACAGTCACCTGGCTTGGCGTCACCACATTGCTTTTCGACGATGGCGAGACGCAGATTCTGATAGATGGTTTTTTCTCAAGGCCAGACATCCTTGACCTCATTTTCCTTCGACCGATCGTCTCTGATGCAGCGAACATCAACTACGCACTGGACACGTTTCGGATGCGCCGCCTCGCAGCGGTCATCCCCGTGCATTCCCATTACGATCATGCGATGGACGTCGGCGCTATTGCCAACCGGTCCAGCGCTTCCGTTGTCGGTACGGAATCCACGGCCAACATAGCGCGCGGTGCCGACGTTCCTGGCGACCAGATCGTCCTGGCGACTAACGGCGACACCTTACAATTTGGCAAGTTCACCGTGACCCTGATCACTTCCAGGCATGTACCAAACGGCTTCGGTGACAGTCATTTGCTCGCGGGGTTCATGTCAGAACCGCTGCGGCAACCTGCCCCGTTCACCGCATGGCGGGAGGGCGGGAGCTGGTCGATCCTGATCAGTCACCCGAACGGAACGACGCTGGTGCAGGGCAGTGCTGGCTTTATTGAAGATGCGCTGGCGGACACGAAAGCTGATGTGGTGATGCTGGGTATCGCGGGCCTTAGCAGGCAGAGCCTGAAATATGCGCTGGACTATTGGCAGCAAATTATAGGACAGACCGGCGCAAAACGGGTCTATGTGATTCATCATGACGACATCACCCAACCGTTCGGGCAGATAAGGTTGTTCCCCAATGTGCTCGATAACGTCGCCGCGATCGTGCCATTGCTGAACGAGTTTGCCGGGGCCGACGAGGAACAGATAGAAATCCGAATGCCATCTTTTGGGGAGCCAATCGTTCTTTACTGATCTGCGCGAGCCGCATCAGTCGCTTTGCAGACTAATCTGCTGCAGCAATTCTTCAATGCGGCCCGGCAGTCGGCCGAGGTCCTCTTTATGTTCTTTCGGGAACCGCTTGACCCGGTGTTCGATCTTTGCAGCGAGGCTTCGATCGCCGATTTCCTGCTGATAGATAAGATCAAGCGGGCCACGCCCGCGAAGGTATTTGGCTCCTTTTTCACCTTTCTTGTGCTCGGCGACTCTCCTTGATACGTCTGTCGCGATGCCGGTGTACAGGCTACCGTCCCCACAGCGAAGCAAGTAGACACTCCAAGACGACATGTTGGACCACTAGTTCCGGGTGATGTGCTTCGTCGAAGCTGGATGCTCCGTCAGCGACGCGACAGGCCTCACGGGCCTCTGCTCAAAGTTACCGCCGCAGTTCGGGCAAATGCCGTCAAGCACCTTAGCGACACACTGCCTGCAAAAGGTACACTCGAACGAACAAATCATTGCATCGGTAGATTCCGGGGGCAGGTCGCGATCGCAGTTTTCGCAATTTGGCCGCAGTTCGAGCATCAGCGGAATCGCTCAGGCGTTGCCTCCCGCCAGGGTGTTGCCGAGAACGCGAAACACTCCGGCTTCGATACTGGCCTGATTTTCCGGGGTCTGGTCATAGGTGAGCACGATCTCATTCGCGCCGTCTAACTCCGCGGCAGGCTCGCGCAGCTCGAGCGTCAACATGTTTCCGGTCAATCTGGCTTCGGAAATCATGTTGTGACCGGCGAACTGCTGCTCGTTTATCTCGAGGTAAAGTGCCTCGTCGAATTCCTCTCCCTCGGCGCGCATGAGCAGCAGGTAATCATCGATATCGCCCGTCTTGGATGTCTTGGCGAAGAACAGCATCGTCGCGTCCTCCCTGACATCGAATGCCACCGTGTCGTAGTTCCGGCTATTTAACATTGTCCTACCCGTTGGCCGAGTGCGAATCAATAGTTTACGCGAAGTAATCAAGCGATTCCCGCATTTCGCGTAGATATCAGGGCACGTGAAACGGCGCGATGGATAAAAACCTTATGCCGCTGCAGATTCGCGCACCAGGCTGCCTATCTGCCTGTCTTTCTCCTGCCAGACCTGCGTGAGCCATTGGTGAAAACGGCTGCGAAACTCCCGATCATTTTCGTAGTCGCCCTCTACCATCCATTTTTCAACCGGGCGCTTGTTGATTTCGATGATGACATGGTCGAAATCACCACAGCACAGGTCCCAGAAGTGTGCCACGCCTTTCGGATACACAAGGGTTATATCCAGAATGGCGTTAAACATGCTGCCCATTGATGTGAGCGCCAGCGCGATGCCTCCGGCTCGCGGCGGCAGCAGGTATTGGAACTGGGAATTTCGTCTGATTTTCTTTGCCACTGTAAATCTTGTTCCCTCGATAAAATTGATGACGGTAGTCGGTGTGTCCTGAAATTTTCTGCAGGCACTGCGGGTTGCCTCGAGGTCCTGGCCCTTCTTTTCCGGATGCTTTGCCAGATAGGACTTTGAGAAACGTTGCATGAACGGCATGTCCATTGCCCACCACACGACACCGAGAAACGGAAACCAGATCATCTCCTGCTTGATGAAGAACTTGAGAAACGGGATTCGCCTGTTCAAGACGATCTGCAGCGCAATAATGTCCACCCATGTCTGGTGATTGGCGATCACCAGATACCATTCCTGCCGATTCAGGCCTTCGATACCACGAACGTCCAGGCGATCTGAATGCCTGAGGGAAAGAATTACAGCATTCCAGCTCACCCAGTTTTCGCCCATAGCCATGATCCACCGGGCCATGATGCGGCGGAATGACTTGCTGGGTACCAGCAGCTTGAGCATGGCTAACAGCATGATGGGGCAAAACCAGACCACCGTATTGACCGCGATCGCTGATATCGCGACCATTCCCCGTAGATTTCTTGATATTTTTTTTCGCAATTGCCCGGTTCTTGCTGACCGCGAGCGATACATCTTAGCCCGTTTTCGCTGCGATTTGCGTGCCGGCCACCATGCGGCTGCCAGCCTTGCTGGGCCTGAGCCCATGGAGTATTGTGGCCTGCCCACCTCCCGTGACTTCGCAATATCACAGAGCGTCACATCATGATTACACTCACGATCAATGGCGAGCGCCACGACATCGATGTAGATCCGGCCACACCGCTTCTTTGGGTAATCAGGGAAGAGACCGGATTGACAGGCACAAAATTCGGTTGTGGCATCGCCCAGTGCGGCGCCTGTACAGTTCATCTCAACGGCTCGCCAATTCGATCGTGCATGACACCGGTATCGGCTGTCGCAAATCAGGAAATCACAACGATCGAGGGCATCGGCAGTAATGAAGCCGGCCTGCACGCGGTACAGCAGGCATGGATCGACGAGCAGGTGCCGCAATGCGGCTATTGTCAGTCCGGCCAGATAATGTCCGCTGTGGCGCTCCTGGAACAAAATGGATCACCGAATGACGAAGACATTGATCGGGCAATGAGCGGTAATGTCTGTCGCTGCGGCACCTATCCGCGCATACGTCGGGGCATCAAACGGGCGGCGGCAATGCTCGCCGAATCGACAATTTCCGGGGAGCGCTCCAATGGGTAAGTGGACCAGACGCGCATTCATAAGTACCGGCGTGTTGGCTGGTGGAACTCTCGCCATCGGCATCGCCATACGTCCCGGCGACCGAAGATCCAAAGTTGCCGGTCTTTTTGCCGGAGAAGAAGAAACGGTCCTGAACATCTGGGTGAAGATTTCCCCGGATAACACCGTTACCGCCATCGTTCCTCATGCTGAAATGGGACAGGGCGTGCATACGACGCTCGCAATGATGCTGGCCGACGAGATGGATGCGGACTGGTCGAACGTGAAAATGCTCGAGGCGCCAGCGCACGAGGAATACGCCAACTATGCCCTGGCCAGGGGACATACTCTCGGCGAAAAGGATTTTCCGTCCTTTCTGATCGACACGGTCGACGGTTTTTTCCTCAAAGCCACTCAATACATGGGCCTGCAAATCACGGGCGGCAGCACATCTGTCAGGACCACCGGCATGATCGGCATGCGGATTGCAGGCGCAGCGGCAAAATCCGTTTTGACACAGGCCGCCGCGGACGCCTGGCAGGTCCCGGTGGAAGAGCTGCAAACAAAGAACAGCCATGTGCACCATGTACCAAGCAATCGCTCCGCAACTTATGCCACATTCGCGGCACAAGCGGCGGAACTCTCCGTACCGCCCAAACCGAAGCTCAAGTCCGAGGAAGAATATTCGATCATGGGCCGGTCCATGCCGCGCTTGGACGTGCCGGCGAAAGTCGACGGTACCGCCAGTTTTGGCATCGATGCAGTACTGCCCGGCATGAAATATGCGGCCGTGAAAGCAGCACCGGTATTTGGGGATCGCATCAAGTCGGTGGACTCGGCTTCCGTACAAGACATGCCGGGTCTCAGGAAGGTCATCAACCTCGACGACGCTATTGTTGTCGTTGCGGACGGCTACTGGCAAGCCAAGCAGGCTGTCGACAAGATCGCAGTCGAATACGAATCCGGCGGCAAGGGCAACGTCGAACAGAGCGATATATTCAAACAATTCGCAGCCGACATGGATCGCGCCAACGAGAATGGCGATCAACAAGTGGATTTCGCAATCGGCGACACTGAGGCAGCGCTAGGCACATCCGGGAGGATCGTCGAGGCCGAGTACCGGGTACCGTATCTTGCCCACGCCACGATGGAGCCAATGAACTGCACCGCCTGGCTGCATGACGGTGAATGCGAACTCTGGACCGGAACCCAGAACCCGTTTGGCTTTGCCAAGGAGGTTGCCGACGCAATCGATATG
>JAPUKV010000157.1 GCA_027295475.1 Pseudomonadota bacterium | reverse complement strand
AGATCCAGCAGGTCCATCTCGTTACGCATCTTGTAGTCGTCCCTCGGGTCATACCCCCACTTGATTCGAGAGGGACTTTCCACGGCCGCAGACTTTCTCCAGTCATACTCTTCTTCAAGGACCTCCATTTGGTAATGCTCCTTGAGAAGCCTTGCCCGCGTCGGGTCCTCGTATTCCTTGTCGACCCGCCTCCGGCTACCCGGCTTCGGCGCTACGACGATGATTTCATCGATTGATTCGACTGCCTCGCTTTCATCGGCCAGCTCTTCGTCCGCTTGCTGCGCAAATGCAGCGACGCCAAAGAGCGCAACAAGCGCCGCGGCGCCTCCGAATTTGTAAACGGCGAAACTCCGCATAACAGACATTATTTGCGCGCGTCCGACACCCAGTCCATAGTTTTGAACCAATAGTCGTGCGCCGTGCCGAGCCACTTGTCCGTCTGTCTGGCTACGACCCAGGCGTTGAGAAAATTCACGAGTTCCTGCTCGCCCTTTTTCACCGCAAGTCCCTCGCTTGATGCCATGATCGGCTCTGCCATCGGCACGTCAATTTTTCCGGCATTCTTGAGCGCCAGGAAATTCACCTCGGGAACGGTCGCCACGTATACATGCGCACGGGCTTCCAGAATGTCTTTTTCGGCGAGGTCACTGGTGGGATAAATCTTGATGTTTGCTTTATCGAAAAAGGTTTGAGCGACGCTGAGGGCGAGTGTATCTGCGACGACCGTGATGATGACTCGCTCGTTATTGAGTTGTTTCAGCGACTTTATGTCCTGCGTTTTGCTGGTATTGGTCGCGAGCGTAATACCTGTGGTCGCGAGCGGCCGGCTGAAATTCACTTTCAAGGCACGGCCCGGCGTGATCGCCATACCGCCGGCGATGACGTCTATCTCGCCCTGCTGGAGCGCGGGAATGATCTTCGCCCACTCATAGACCGTGAACTCGGGCTTTACGCCCATATCGGACGCGATCTTTTTGGCGATGTCGATCTCGAAGCCAATCAGTTCGCCCGATTTCGTCCTGATTGTCCACGGAACAAATTCTGCAACGCCAAAGCGGATCGTACCTCTGTCAAGAATATCGTCGAGCACATCCGCAGCAGCCAGAGGGGGGCAAACCAGGACAAGCAGCGACAGTGCCTGGCCAAGGAGTTTAAGTCTTACCATTATTGATCTCTCATTTAGTAGCGTTTTAGAGTTTTGCTATGGCGCATCATTGTCTTGAAGCTTGATTGCCTTGTCCAGCGCCGGACGAAGTCTGTTTCACATCGTATGCCATGCAGGGGCCAGCGTATATGCCTCGAATCGGGATCGGGGCGTCGCGGACTGCACCATGCCCGAAACAATACGCAAGGATTTGGCTGATTCAGGGAGGTCCTGGCGGAATCAGCTTATCGACTGGCCTGGATGTGGGCTATGAGAGCGGAATTATCAACATCGCTGGCTAAAGTGGATAGGCAAGCTGCGTATCACCTCTGACCAATCTGCCGTAACTCATTATTGTCACCGCTTTGCCGCTCAGGTTCTTGTTGCGGTCGCCAAATGCGGCGTTCGTTTGCATGTTGACGGGTGCGATAATACTGACATCGATGTCGTCACCGATGCGGGCAACTTCAAAACCAACTTTTGCGTTTGCCATTCTTGTCTGGAAATCCTCTAAATCACTTTTCCAGCCCGCGGCGGCGATGTCTATCTTGTGTGTACTTCGCCATTCCCCAACCGTGCTTTCCTGTGCAAAATAGCGTCGGGACTGTTCTTCGGTATTGCCTTGTTTCCAGTAAGATCGGTCTACGGTAATCGCAATCACTGTGTTATCAGGCAGATCGGTGTTCAATGACAATTCAAGCGTGGAACCCTGAATATTGGTGACTAACTCGAACGTATCACAGGTCACTGCGTCGGCACGCATCGCCGGCCCGGCATCTGTCACTGGCTCAGCGCTCTCTCTGCTGCAACCAGTCAAGCACGCCACGAGCACTGTGGATAACGTGAATAGCGGTAACAGTTTTTTCATTACTATTTTCCTTCGGTAGTCATGGCTGCGATAGCCGCGCCGCATCAATATTCGTCGAGCTGATATTGTACGACCTTCGACCTTCCTTGAAAGCAACTCTGTCTGGAAATGGAGGACTCCGGGGTCGGCCCCGTCCAAGCCTTTGCTTTATGTCTAATCGCACCCGAAACGCGACACCTATCGCGGGCTGATTCGCTTATTCTGGCAGCGAAATGATCAGAAAAGACACGATACAACTTCGGCCCGGGGATATGCACCGTATTTCCGCAATGAAATACCGCTTTAAAGACCCAAATGAGGCCGTGAGGCGCGCAGTTTCCGGAGATTTCGTCAGCCGAGGAATTCGCTCCGAGGCGAGCGTTAGCGCTCCCGATTGTCTATAGTCTGCTGCATGGCTGCCGAGTCCTCTGCCAAGATCCGATCAAAGCCACTGTCCGGGCTGCACCTCTTGCTGACCTATTCGTGCAACCACGAATGCGCCCACTGTTTCGTGTGGGGTGGGCCGTCGCAAAGTGGCACCATAACCATCGAGCACATCCTCACTGAGGCCGAGGCGCTGGGCAGCATAAAATGGATCTACTTCGAGGGCGGTGAAGCGTTTCTTTACTACCAGATCATGCGTACCGGCATTCGTTTGGCCAAGGAGTGCGGCTTCAACGTCGGCATCGTTAGCAACGCCTATTGGGCGACTGCAGACACCGATGCCATTGAGTGGTTAAAGCCGCTTGCCGGCTCAGTCGACGACCTTTCCATCAGCAGCGATGCCTACCACGGCAGCCATGTAGGCCTGAATCATCCCGAGATCGTTCGCCGGTATGACCTACCCACGAGGATGGATACGCCGATCACTGCCACCTTTGCTACACGGCGCGGTCCGCACTGAGAGAGCGCTTCCCGGACGTACTGACGCCGGATCAAATGTACGGCACGATCTAACGGAAGCCCTGAACAAGCAAAAAACGTATAAACAAAAACCGGAAAAATCATGGCACAACACTCAGTCACAGTCGAATTACCCGAAAGGCCCATAGCTCACGCGGATGCAAAATTTCATGTCAGGGCAGACGGGCACAAGCTAGGTACACTCTTAGTATCGAAAGGTGCGGTCGTCTGGTTCCCCTTTAATTCTCCCTACGGATGCAAATTGCGCTGGGAGAAATTCGATGAGCTGATGCAGGAAAACGCGACTCGTTTCGAAACTCGATAAGCAATTCGATAAGTTGACCGATGCGATCAGAGCTTACGGCGTCATGTAGCTTGGGTGGCCTACCCAGGGGTCCGTACTTTCACCTGCGTTGTCGAATCATCATCACTGTGACGCAGACGACAACGATTCCAGATATGTTTCCTGCCGCCGACAGGTACGGGCAGACCAGCACATACTCGTCACCTTCTGACGCCATTACATTGTATTTCATGTGAATGAGACGCACTCGTTCATCGCTGATTGAACAAATGCCGTCCCGAAAGAGAAATTCCCTTACGAGTGTCTCGGTTAAGTTGTTCATAGACTCGTCCGGCCAATACTCCCCGGCCCTACCTTCGTAAGTGATGGAAAAAAGCGTGCAGTTCTCTACATGCAGCAAATCTGCGCCCGATGATCGGTGGTCCGGTCTGGCGCGCCAGGTCACCAAAGCATCGATGACCTCTTGCGGACAAGTTTGCTCGGGATCCATATCCGTCGCACCCTGGAACGCAAGTTCGGCCAGATTGTGCTTGTTGTCTGAAAAATTCGCCGCATCACTCATCGCATGGCCATGATAATCGAATTCATTCCAGCTTTCGCGCATCTCCCGAAGTCAAGGAGATGTATGACGAGATCATGAACACGATGGGCTCACCGACTCGACTTCGTAACCAGGGTCGAACCGAAGTTTTCATGTAAACCTCCGTTCGACCCCGATTTTCTTTTTTGCCGACGATCGATAGCCGATTACGGCACTCATCTCTCATCGCCCCGAATGTCCCCGGCGCCAAAACCCGTTACCATCGGGTATAGGCAGAATAATAATTCTCAGGAAAACAACAATGGCAGCCTCGTTCATCCTCGCCAACAGTCCGCGGGCCCGCTTCGCGACAGGTGCGATCATGTACTTCGCCCAGGGCATTCCCCAGGGCCTGTTGTCAATCGCCATACCCGCCTGGCTGGCCAGCCAGGGCGTCAGCGCCGGGGATATCGGCTCGTATCTCGCCGTCATCGTGTTGCCCTGGGCTTTCAAGCTTGTCACCGGCCCGCTGATGGACCGCTACGAGTTTCTGCCGATGGGCCGGCGCCGGCCCTGGGTGATCGGCGCACAACTGGGACTGTCGCTCTCGTTGCTCGCCCTCATGCTGGTGGAGAATCCCGTCGAACAGATCGGGCTGCTGATGTTGATTGGCGTGCTCATCAACAGTTTTGCGGCAACTCAGGACGTCGCAGTCGACGGCATGTCGATCGACCTGACACCGGTAAGGGAGCAGGGTCGCCTCAACGCTTTCATGAGTTTCGGCAAGGCGGTCGGCTGGGGCACGACGGCCGCGGTATCGGGCGTGCTCCTCGTTACCGGGGGCCTGAAGCTTACGGCGATAGTCGCATCAGCCGTTGCCGGCATCGTGCTGCTCGCCATACTCTTTGTTGTCGAACGCGAGGGCGAGCGCACCCTGCCCTGGACATCCGGCAACGCGGCGTCGGTGCATCAACCTGGCAGCTCTTTCAAAATGGTATTCGGCGGCCTTAATAAAGTGCTCTGGGTGCGTGCCAGTGTGGTCGTCATGATCATCATGCTCTTTGACGGCCTGGTGATCGGCTACGGCCAGGCATTGATGCCGATTGCAGCGATTAAGCTGTTTGGCTACACGACGCCGCAATGGTCGCAGCTGGTTGCCATAATGGGCTTGATCGGTGCCGTTATTGCGCTCGGGTTCGGCCCGCTGATCGATCGCTTCGGCGCAAAGCGCATGCTGGTTTTTACGATCACGCTGGTCGGGGTGCACGCTTTCCTGCTCGCTCAGACACAGCACCTGTGGCAGGACACGACCTACGTAAGGGTGATGCTATCGCTCTGGATAATGATGTTACCCGTGGTGATGGTCTCGTCCATCGCCCTGGCAATGGCGGTCGTCTCCAGCAGCATCTCCGCGACGCAGTTCGCCATATTCATGTCGATCTCCAACCTCGGGTATTCGATAGGAGCCAAGGTATTTGGGATGGTTGCCGAGCAATCGACCTATGTGGAAACCTACACACTGCTCGGCCTGTTCGTCATCGCGATGATTGCCGTGCTTTTCTTCTATCGCCACAAACACGAAAAAGCCACGCCACAGGGATCCAGACAGAAGACCACCCCCCAGTACACCGTTGCATTCGGTGGCAGTGAGGCCGGCTTCTTCAGATCGGGCGCCATGCGCTGTCCAAAATGCAGAGCAGACATGGAACAGATCGCATACGAAGGCACCGAAGTCGATCGCTGCATTATCTGCAACGGTATCTGGTTCGACGCCGGCGAGATGGAGTTGATGCGAAACAAGAAGGTGGCAGCAATAATTGACACCGGCGATGCGAAAACAGGCAAGCAAAGCAACACCATAGACGGCTATCGGTGTCCAAGATGTAGCGGTGCGATGGTCAAAATGGTCGACTCAAAACAGCGGCACATCTGGTACGAGACCTGCGACTCCTGCTACGGATCGTTTTTCGATGCCGGCGAATTCCGCGACCTCTCCGAGCTGTCGATCTCGGACTTCTTCAAGGGCCTGGCTGCACCGGAACGCACATGAAGCGAGCACAAATGGTAGATGCAG
>JAPUKV010000156.1 GCA_027295475.1 Pseudomonadota bacterium | reverse complement strand
TTCGAAATCACCTTCGACAATCTCCATCGTCGCCGGGTCAAGAGGGATTTGGCCTGAGATGAATACGAATTGCCCCGCCCTGATGGCTTGGGAATAAGCGCCGATCGCCGACGGTGCGCCCTCGCTCAATATCGCTTCTTTGATCAAGTTTTTCTCCGTAGTTTTCTGTGTTAGGCGCAGTCTCGCGATACTCGCATGACGTTTTGCATGTTGCGCACATTTCGCATGACTTTCGCCAGGTGCGTCCGATCCTTCACCTGCAAGAGAAACGTAAGCGTGGAGCAGTCTTCGTGCCGGCTCAGTACGGCGACCTGCTCGATGTTCGAGTCGGAGTCGGCAATTTTTGCAGCCACTTCTGCCAGCACTCCCGTCCTGCTTTCAGTTTCCACTTGAACCTGGCTGGAGAAGTCACGATCTATGTCTTTTTCCCAGCTAATGGCAAGCCACTTTTCCGGCTGCTTTCGGAAATTAATCAGGTTGCCGCAGCAATTGCGGTGAATCACGACGCCCCTTCCGGAACTCAGGTATCCCATGACATCGTCACCGGGGATCGGGTAACAACACTTTGCATAACTTACGACCATGCCTTCGGTGCCGGCAATGACGAGGCTCGCCGCGGCAGGCTCGGTGTCGCCTTCTTCGTTCACGCCGATCAGGAATCGTGCGGTCAGCGGTGCGAGCCTCTCGCCCATGCCGAGTTGTTCGAAAAGCTCGGATGTATCCTTGAGGCCCAGTTCGTCGAGTCCCTCCCGCATTCGAATTTTGCCCACCTTGCGAAGCGATGAATCGAGGTCTTTCAAGGACCGATCGAGCAGGCGCTTGCCCAAATCGATTGACTCGCTCGAGCGCATATTCTTCATATATTGGCGAATCGCAGACCGCGCTTTGGCTGTGACGACGAAAGTGACCCAGTTCGGATTCGGCTTGGCGCCGCGGCTGGTAATAATTTCGACCGTCTGGCTATTCTGCAGCTGTGTTCTCAGTGGCACGAGATGGCGATCGACTTTTGCGGCCACGCAGCGATCGCCGATTGCGGTGTGTACCGCATAAGCAAAGTCGACCGTGGTCGAGCCCTTGGGCAAAGGCATGATGTTGCCTTTCGGCGTGAATACATAAATCTTGTCGGGAAACAGGTCCACCTTGACACTTTCGAGAAACTCTTCCGAACTGCCGGACTGCTGAATCTCGACGAGGTGGGTGAGCCACTCCCGTGCCCGACGCTGCGGCGTGGCGCTCGTTTTGTCTTCCGCTTTGTATTGCCAGTGTGCAGCAACGCCGGATTCGGCGACGCGGTCCATCTCCGTGGTGCGAATCTGCACTTCGAGCGGCAGCCCTTTGGGGCCGAACAAGGTTGTATGCAGAGACTGATAACCGTTGACACGCGGAATGGCTATGTAGTCTTTGAATCGACCCGGCATGGGCTTATATAGTCCGTGCACGAGACCTAGCACCTGGTAACAGGTATTGACGTCATCGACGATAATGCGAAAACCATAAACATCGACAACGTCGCTCAACAAGCGCTTCTTCTCCGCCATTTTCTTGTAAATGCTGTAAAGATGCTTCTCCCGGCCGACGACTTGTCCCTTGATATCTTCAGCTTCCAGAGCCTTCTGCAGGCCTTCGGAAATTTTCTTGACGATCTGGCGCTGATTGCCCTTGCTTTTCTTTAGCGTATTTTTCAGCACGCGATGACGGAACGGGTATAGATAGCGAAAGCCGAGTTCCTCGAGATCGACCTTCATGTGATTTATGCCGAGGCGGTTTGCAATCGGGGCATAAATTTCGACCGTTTCCCGCGCAATGCGCGCCTGCTTTTCGCGGGGCAGTGCATCGAGTGTTTGCATGTTGTGCAGGCGGTCGGCGAGCTTAACGAGAATAACCCGGATGTCCTCGATCATGGCGAGCATCATTTTACGGAGGCTCTCAGCCTGCGCTTCAGCGCGGCTGTGAAAACGAATCTGATCGAGTTTGCTGACACCGTCTACTAGAGCTGCAATCTCCTGGCCAAATTGCTCTTCGATATTGTCGAGCGTTGTGGGCGTATCCTCTACCACATCATGGAGGATGGCCGCGGCGATCGTTTGGGCATCCATGTGCATGTCGGCCAGCTCCTTTGCGACAGCGATAGGATGGGAGATGAAGGGATCGCCCGACATGCGTGTTTGCCCCTGATGCGCAGCCGCGCCGAACTCGTACGCGTGCATGACCTGCTCGATATGATCGGCAGGCATATAGGATTCAAGTGTTTCGAACAGCCGCCTCACGCCCCGGTCACGTCGCGAGGACGTGCCAGGTATCTTGGCGAGAATTGATGCGGCGTAGTCCATGCTTAATCATACCCGGTTGCACAATCCGCTCTTGGCGAATTTGTGATTATGGCCGGCCATAGTGCCCAGGTATTTGACAACCGGCGTTCTGAAACCTCAGGCGCCGCGATTGTCGTGGAAAGTACGTCTTAGTTGCCGATAGAAATTCCGCGCAGCGGAATGATGTCTTCAGCGGTCTCCGACTGCATAAATTCGTCAGTAGCCGGCTGTTCAATTTCTTCGAGAATTGCCGGCGTGATGTGCCCGTCAGCAATTTCACGTAATGCAATTACCGTCGGCTTGTCGTTTTCA
>JAPUKV010000155.1 GCA_027295475.1 Pseudomonadota bacterium | reverse complement strand
ACGGGCGATTGGGTCGGTTGCGCAGCGTAAGAATATTCCGGACGCTCGAATCGATGCGCTACACTGATGGCTGATCGAGAACTTGTAGCTGAAAATGCCCACAGAAGGCACCATCGATAAACGGACCGACACCAACCTTCTCGCGGCAGATGAACCGCCTCCATTTATTGTCCTGAATGCCGATGCGAAAGTGCCGATCCTGCTGGTTTGCGACCATGCCAGCCGGAATTTCCCGGCATCGCTCGGCGACATGGGACTGGACCCGCCGGCACGTCGCTGCCACCTGGCGCTGGACATCGGCGCCGGCGCGCTGACGGCCAGCTTGGCCGACAGTCTGTCCGTCACTGCCGTGCTTTGCCAATATTCACGCTTGGTCATCGACTGCAACCGGCAACTTCTGGATCCCGGCGCGTTTCTCGAGTTCGGTGACGGCGTCGTCATCCCGGGCAACCGCAACCTCCAGCCCGAGCAAAAAGCAGCGCGCGCCGAATCGATCTACTGGCCGTATCACTACGCGGTCGAGGAAGAGCTCAAGCGCCTGGAGTCTTTCGGTACGCCACCAGCCTTGCTGGCAATACACAGTTTTACGCCGGTCCTGAACGGCGTGTCCCGCCCCTGGCACTTGGGTGTCCTGTGGGACAGCGACAGGAGACTCGCGCAGGTATTTATGAAAGAGCTCGACGCAGCCGGCTTTCTGGTCGGCGACAACGAGCCCTATTCCGGCAAGGCGCCGCAGGACTTCACAATTGACCACCATGCAGAGGCCAACGGACTGCCACATGTCGGCATCGAGGTTCGTCAGGACCTGATCTGCGCAGAAGCGGGCGTTGCCAGGATTGCCGAGGTGTTGGTCAGGATCATCCAGACGATTCCCGACAAGATCAGTCAGCCACGGAGAATTCCCGCGTAAAAAATCTGCCCGAATATTGCACGAGGCCGACCGAGATTTGTGACATCGATATGAATCAATTATGGCTATTTTCCAATGGTGACAGTTCGATCCCTGCATCGGCTGTCCGCAAATTGCGGCGACACAATGAGCCTGGCTGAACCTCCGTTTACGATCGGGGTGGAAGAAGAGTATCTGCTGGTGGATAAGGAGACTCGTGGCCTGGTGATCGACCCGCCCAAGTCGCTCATCGGCGAGTGCGATGAACTTTGCAGCGGCCAGGTGTCTTCAGAGTTGCTCCGCTCGCAGATCGAGGTTGGTACCAAGGTCTGCAAGAACGTGCAGGAGGCGCGCGAGGATCTCGCCCGTCTCCGGAAGTGCGTCATCGAGGTCGCGGATCGTCATGGTCTTGTGCCGGTAGCGGCGTCGACACATCCATTCAGCCGCTGGGTCGAGCAGAAGCACACGGAAAAGGATCGCTACGAAGAGCTGACGATGGAGATGCAGGCCGCTGCGAGGCGTCTCGTCATCTGTGGCATGCATGTGCACGTCGGCATCGATGACGACGCACTTCGCATCGACCTGATGAACCAGATGAGCTATTTCCTGCCGCATCTGCTGGCTCTGTCCTGCTCATCACCTTTCTGGGAGGGCAGGGATACCGGGCTGAAAAGTTACCGGCTGACGATTTTCGATGCGCTGCCGCGGACGGGCATTCCCGAACAATTCGCCAGCTTTGTCGAGTACCAACGCCACATCGATATTCTCATCGGCGCGGGACTCATCGAAGACTCGACCAAGATCTGGTGGGACTTGAGGCCAAGCGGCAGGTACCCGACGCTCGAGACCCGCATCATGGATGTGTGCACGCGACTGGACGACGCGATCTCGATTGCAGCTTTGCTCGTCTGCATTATGCGCATGCTCTACCGGCTTCGCCGGGCCAATCAACGCTGGCGCATCTATACGCCCATGTTGATACGCGAGAACCGCTGGCGCGCGATGCGCTACAGTTTCGACGAGGGCCTGGTTGATTTCGCCAAAGGCCGGGTCGTTCCTTTCGACGAGTTGCTGGACGATGTGTTAGGCCTCGTGGCGGAAGATGCCGAGGTATTGGGCTGCGTCGAGGAGCTGGCCTCGGTCCAGGATATCATCAGCCGCGGCACCAGCGCCCACCGGCAGCTCAAGGCTTACGAGCTCGCCCAGGCCGCAGGCAGCTCTGAGGAGGAGTGTTTGCGAGCCGTCGTCGATACGCTCGTCGCCGACACGGCGGACGGGCTCTGACTGAACTGGACCGGGATAGACCCCGGGGACAGACCCCGGGACGGACCCCGATTTGCCACCGAAAACGTGATTTCCTGCGCGCTTCCAGCATTTGTAATGCGGCACAGGTCGCAGCAAGTAGACAGGATCGTCGCTAGGATAGGCCGATGTTTCCCCGTACTGACCGCCAAAGGACTGGGGCCGGCAAATGATGGAGCGGCTGACGCTCGTATTGCCGGCGGTTTTCGGCTTCTCGGCGCTTGTCTATCTTTGGCTCGCGGTAAGGGTCTCGCGGGCGTCCGCGCAGTCTGAAAACAACGCGATCAGCTTCTTCCTGTTCCTGATCGGCGCCATGGTCGCCGGCACCGCATTTTCCTTTGGCACGACCGACGAAAATATGTATGGCATTGGCCGGACGCTGACCTTCTTCAGTTCGGGTTTTCTGCCGATCGTTCTCTATACCATCTACCGGGAATACACCGTTGGTCCACCCAGTGCGCTTGTGCTGGGTGTCCTGTGGGTCGTGCCGGTAGCCACCACGATCCTGGCTATCACCAATCCGCTGCACCACCTGATCTGGACCATCATCGAAACGGCGGATGGCAGCCGTTTTACGGACATTAATGAGCACTTCTGGTTCAACCGGGTGCATGCGCCTTTCACCTATGGGCTGTTCGGTTATTCAGTTGTCGCCCTGATGGGCCGCATGCCGACGATTGCGCGCGCACATCGCAGAAAAGTAGGTTTGCTGCTTCTTTGTATCGTACTGCCGTACGGCGTGAGCATTGGCAATGTCCTGCTCAAGATCGGCCCCCTCGATTTTCCGTTCACCTCATCGACACTGGTCATACTGCTGCCGATGTACTGGTGGGCAAGCCTCAAGCTGCGTGTCTACGACTTCAGCCCGCTGGTGTACCAGACGATGTTCGACCATGTGCGTGACCCGATTATCGTCCTCGACAAGTCGCAGCGTATTGTCAGCGCTAATCAGCCGGCACAGAAGTTGCTGGAAGCCAGTGAGGCGGAGCTGGTCGGGCAGCGCCTCTGGGAAGACCTGCCGGAAGTGCAGTCGGTACTCAAACGTGCGGCCGAAAGAGACCTGATACAAACGGTGCGCATGCACAGCGACCGTTATTTCGAGCTCAACAGTGCGCCGGTGACCGGTCCCGCCGGCCAGGATCAGGGCACGGTGGTTGTCTGCCGCGACGTCACGGAGAGAAAGCGCGCGCTCCGGGCGCTGGCCGACAGCGAACACCTGATTCGATCGCTCGTCGAGCACTCGTCCAACGGTATCCTGCGCTTCGCACGCGATCAGAATGACAGTGACAAGAAGTTTCGCTGCATATTCGCCAACCGTGCCGCCGAGCAGTTCCTGCAAAGCGGCAGCGCGACGCTGGTTGGAATGCCGCTCGAAAAACTGCATCTGCTGGAGCCCGGTAGACTCCTGGAGGAATTCGGTGGTGAACATCGTTCTGCTTCGAGCATCGGTTACGAGACGACGATGGATGCGGAGGAGGGCGAGACCTGGATACGCATTGTCGGCGAGCCGGTCGGTCAGGATTTCTCGGTGACGCTCATCGATATCACGCAACGCAAGCGCAACGAGACCAAAATTCTGGCCGACGCACTGCGCGACCCGCTGACCGGTGTCCTGAATCGGCGCGGCTTTGAGAAGGAAGCGGCCGAAAGTATCGCGCGATACGACCAGGGCGCCGTGGTGTACCTCGACCTCAACCAGTTCAAGACAATCAATGACCGCTTCGGTCACCAGGCTGGTGATGCGCTCCTGAAGGCCTTTGGCCATCGCCTCGAGTCCTGCCTGCGGCCGAATGATATTCTCGCCAGGCTCGGCGGCGACGAGTTTGCGATCGTGCTTCCCGGCGTCAGTGTTCACGATGCGAAACACGTGGCCGAGCGGCTCGTGGAGACCACCTGCGAGGCCTACATCATTCAAGGTGAGGAAATAGAATGCGCGGCCAGCATCGGCATCGCCCTGATGCCCACGCATGGCGAAGAGCTCTGGCACCTTATTAGCGTGGCCGACCAGGCCATGTACAACGCCAAGGATTTCGGCCAGGGCGATGCGGCGAACGACAGGGCCGCCTACGTCGAAGCTGCGATTGCCTCAAAATGAAATCGCCCGTCAGGACGGGCTCCAACAGATAGCGGGAGTGCAGCTGTTGCAGGAGCATTCACCTGCCTGACGGG
>JAPUKV010000154.1 GCA_027295475.1 Pseudomonadota bacterium | reverse complement strand
TAGCGGAAGTTAGGCTGTTAGGATAGTGAGGGGCCGCTTTCCACTGCGATCTCCACTACATCATGCCAGTCCCGGCTATTATTCGCGTCGGCCCTGTTTGCTGCCATGATCGCCGCGTCTGCCGCCGCGAGCGCCGTGCTGTTTGCGCCTTTTCTTAGTCGCTTCACGCTGTTGCGGTGTCATGGCTTCCCATTTGGCGCGCATTTCCGCGCGCTTTACATCACGCTCTTCTGGCGTCATGGCTTCCCACTCGGCCCGTCTCTGTTCGCGTCTGCCTCGCCGCTCTTCCCGTTTCGCCTGTTTCTCTTCCTCTGCCAGACTCTCCCAGGCAGCACGACGTTCCTCCCGTGTCACTTCACGGCCCTGTTCCGACGCAGCACCTTGATCGCTTTCCTGCGAATAGACCACCAATGGCAACAAAGAAAGGCACAGAGCCAAGGCCGCCAGAATCTTGATTGGTTTTTTCACGGTTTTTCTCCACAAATCATTATTGACAAGTTACGCAGGCCCTAACGAACCGCCATGTGGTCGGTTGACTGCCTTAACAGTTCTTGACTCATCGGATTGGCCGCCGGGCGATTAATGTCGCAGAGCAAATAATTCCGTGTCCGTCTGGGCGAACCACGAAATATTGCGTATTCTGAAGGCCGCGAAGACATTAAGGATACCCGGGTGCGACAAATGACGATCATGCGAGTCATACGGCTTTGGTTTTTAATGCTGTTTGTGCTGTACGGTTGTGCCAGTCCTGAAGTATTGATGCCAAAAGGTGCTACAGCCCCGGCCGGCGTCGATTTTTCCGGGCAGTGGAAACTCCGTCCCGAGTCGGCGCTGGACCAGCGTCGCATAAACGAGGCAATCGATCGTACCGACGGTGTGGATAACAGGACAGTCATGCGGGAAATGCTCAAGCAGCAGAGAAATGGCCGAAATGGAATGCGTCGCAGCGGTGGAACCAGCGGGGGCCTTGTACACCTGTTCCTGGAAACGGGTGATTCGCTAAAGATTACGCAGACGCCCTACACGTTGTTCATCAGCTTCGACAGGGCTGTTGTCGAAGAATATTCATTTGGCGAGAACAGACCTATTAATATCGGCGGAGCCGACGCATACAGGGTATCCGGATGGGAAGGCAACGCATACGTGATTGAAACGCTCGGCGAGAAGGGTATGAAGCTGACGGACCGCTACAGTCTTGCGAACGAAAATGAGCGCCTGATACGGCGCATCACATTGCGAAGCAAGAAAATGGAAGAGGTCACAATCGTTCAGGAATTCGACCGGCAAAGCGACTAATCTCAGTCCCTTGATCAGCGGTCAGAGTTTCCTCGGTTATCGAGCACTTTTCTGGATTCGTTCATAAGGCTCATCAACGCATCCTGCATTTTCCCTCGGTGTACTTCGAGGTCGTCGAGCGGCGTATCGCCCGGAACGACGTAGGGTTCGCCGATGGCGATTACGACACGGGCAAATGGCTTCGGAATCATCATTCTGTCCCAGCCCGTCAGATGCCAGGTACGATCGGCGGCACAGGCCAGAGGAACAAGAGGCGCCCCCGAAATCCTCGCCATCAGTATATTGCCCGCTTTGAATTCGAATGGCGGACCGTTCGGCCCATCGGGTGTCATGATGATGGACCTGCCTCGTTTCAGCGCACCATGCATGTCGCGCATGACGAGCGCCCCGGTTTGATTGGCTGACCCGCGAATAATATCAGCGCCCCAGGCACCAGCGATTCGTGCCGGTATTTCACCGTCGACCGAGGCGGAAACGAGAATGCTCATCGCAAATCCCTTGCGTATCCATTGTCGGATCAAGTTGGCGCATAGCTGGTGCTGTTGGTGCCAATAGCAGGGAATGCACGCCGTTTTGTCGGCCATGAGTCGCTCACTGACATCTGCACCTATAATTTTCTCGATGCGGTAGCTGTGCCAGAGTAACGCCAGTAGTCCACGCAACAACGGTGTCGAAAGGAAGTACAACAACCGGCGGCCGGCCGACATTCTGCGGGCTGAAGCCGTACTGCGCCTGGCTTCGACGCCGCTGAAGTCTGTTTTTGGATCCTGCTTCGTGCTCATGATCGTTCCATGGGGATCGAGCCCGGCATGCCCCGACCCTGGTGCTGGAAAGTCCTGCCTAGCGAGCAAGTTTGCGGTATCGGTTTGCTGCCGGTCAATGTAATATTGCGCCTGCTTAAGGACCGGCTTGCCCAAATAACCATTCTATTCATGACCGCCTGCCTCTGCATTCCGGTGTCCAACGGGACCCGATGGATCGCTCGTGTCTGCAAGTATGTCCACCACGCTCCTGAGCCCGCTGGTACTGAGCTCGATCGCCACTGGTAGTCCAGTAAGGCATTTTCCATGAAACTCTACGACACGCTTGCCGATATCCTGGAGGAGGGGCGCGGCAAAGACCGCCAGGTCCTGCTCATCGACGGCGAAAAGGACGAGAGCAGGATTGCCTTTGCCGACCTCTGGGACAGGGCACTTTTGTTACTGGGCAGTATGCAGCAGCGTAGCTTGCAGCCCGGCGACGAGATTGTCATCTTTACCAAATCGAACGAGCGTTTTCTTATCGCGTTCTGGGCTGCAATTCTCGGCGGTATTGTGCCGGTCCCGGTGGCCGTCGGCATCAGTGATGAACACCGTTTGAAACTGTTCAGAATCCTCAGCCAGTTACGAAAGGGCACACTGTATACGGACCAAGGTTTGCTGGATCGCCTGCTTGAGTTTGCGGACTCGGAGGATTTGCCGGTTGTCAGGAAGACACTCGAGTCCAATACGTTTCTGGAAAGCGAAACAGGGGCCAGTTCGGCCGGTGAAATTGCCAGGCTGGGCCCCGACACCCTCGCATTCATTCAGTACTCGTCCGGTTCGACGAGTGACCCGAAAGGTATCCGCCTGACGCACCGGAATCTGACCACCAATATTCGCGCCAGTATTGAACGGCTCGAATGGACCGAGAACGACCAGAGCCTGAGCTGGATGCCATTAACCCATGATATGGGGCTTATCGGCTATCACCTGACGGCATTTGCAGCCGGCATGAATCAAGCCGTGATGGATACCAGTCTCTTTGTTCGCAGGCCGCTGCTCTGGTTGAGTAAGGCCAGCGAGCTTCGGGCCACACAATTGTGCTCACCCAACTTCGGATACAAGCATTTTCTGAAACTATTCAAACGAAAAGGGCTGGATAATCTCGATTTGTCCGCCGTCAAACTCATCGCGAACGGCGCGGAACCAATTTCCTACGAGCTGTGTGAAGAGTTTCTGTCAACGCTCGCACCATACGGTCTGCGACGGTCCGCAATGTTTCCGGTCTACGGCCTTGCGGAAGCGACTGTCGGCGTCACGTATCCAAAGCCGGGATCCGAGTATTCGAGAATTACTGTCAACCGACACAGCCTGCGAATCGGATCAGCCTACGAACCAACCGATCCGGAAGACGCGGACTCGATCAGCTTTATCAAAGTCGGTACGCCAATACGCGATTGTGATGTGCGCATTACTGACGACAACGACAAACCGCTGGCAGACGGGCTGATCGGCAATATCCACATTCGTGGCGGCAACGTCACCGAAGGTCTCTATCACAACGATGAAGAGCAGGCGAAGATGTATACGGAAGACGGCTGGTTGCGAACGGGGGATTGCGGCGTCTTCGCGAGCGGCCAACTCGTCATCACCGGCCGATCCAAAGACATCATAATCGTCAACGGGCAGAACTATTATCCTCACGATATTGAAGAAGTTGCGGCGCAGATGGATGGCCTTGAACTCGGCAAAGTAGTCGTTGCCGGCGTGAATACCGGACACAGTCAGATCGAGGAGCTGCTGGTTTTTGTCTTGTACAGAAAAGATCCGGACTCATTCATGCACTTGGCCGGACAAGTCCGTGCGATCATCGGCTCGCATGTCGGTATCGAGGTCGATCACGTCATACCGGTCTTGCGCATACCCAAGACTACGAGCGGCAAAATTCAGCGCAACCATTTGACAGACGCCTATCTCGATGGCGAGTTTGATACGGTGTTGCTGAAAGTCGAGCCGGAATTGCCGGACGCCGAGGCAGTCGATGATGATCCGGTGGTCGCGCAGTTACTCGCGATTTGCCGGGAGTTCGCCCGAGACCTGACTGTCGGGCCCGACGATAATCTGTTCGAAGTCGGTCTCAGCTCATTAACATTGACGGAGATTGTGTTGGCGCTGGATGAGCAATATCCGGGCAAGGTTGATATCAATGATCTCTTTGATTACCCCACGATCC
>JAPUKV010000153.1 GCA_027295475.1 Pseudomonadota bacterium | reverse complement strand
GCTTACCGCGCCCTATATGCACGACGGCAGTATCGCGACGCTGTCCGAGGTAATCGATCACTATGCGGCAGGCGGCCGCAGCATTCAAAACGGCCCGCATGCCGGTATCGGCAAAGATAATTTAAACAAAAGTCCGTTACTTGCGGGGTTCGAGCTTGGATCCTCGGAAAAGGATGATTTACTCAGCTTTCTGGGCAGCCTTACAGACCATTCAGTGCTTGACGATCCCCGGTTTTCCAGGCCGCAAGATGAGTAATGGATACTGGATTTGATCCGCTGTCCGCTTTCTACCGTATTGGTGGAAAGTAGACATTCCCTTAAGCATCCACTCGGTTCTTGAAAAGACCCAGAAACAGATTTGCGACAAGAAAAAAACTGCCGAGTAATAACCCACCCACACCAATATAAGTGAATAAACTCGTCAAAACATGCTCGTGAGCCGGTCCGCGGCCAATTAAAGGTGCGAGGAAAAACATACTGAGCCACGCGAACGGGTAGAAACTGCCGAGGCCAATTAATATCGAAGAGCTCATCTGTAACTTTCGCGGCAAATCCGAAAACATCACGAGAATTATCAAACCCAGGCTAAATGCAGCAATGCCTCCGGCGTGGAAGTGCGTACGCTGTGCGTACCGCCAGATCTTATCCTTACTTTTCTCATCGTGAAGCTCGGGATGCGCCGCAATGCCTTCCGCAATATAATCTTTGTAGGCATCTTCATTCAAAATAAATGAAATCCCGAGAGCGACATTGACAAATAGACCGAGCAGGACGATGGCAAGCCCTGCTTTAACGGTGGCTAGTTCGATTGACATTATTCATCATCCTCCGGCGCCAGGAAGTATTGGCCAGGATCTGGTCGGCATCATAAGGCGGAAACGGTAACTGAAGAAATAGGTGAATCTACCGAGCAAGTGACTCAAGAAGGTTAGAGGTTTGCAGACGTACTATTCGGATCGAAAACGGACATCGACCTGGCCAGGCGTGGGAGCACGTCCTGACGGGCGATACTCGCCTTGCCCTGACCATCCGTCTGGAAGGGCTACATCGTCAATACCGCAGCCCCTCCAGAAAAATAGTCGATACGGGTCAGGTTTCTTGGAGAGTAATTATTCCTCGATAGGGACGGTGGCCGTAGCCGCAACCTGCCACTTACCATCCCGTTTGTGCCAGACATGCATGCTCCAGTGGGGATCAGGCTCGCCCGCACTGTGAATCATCACGGCGACATCTTTGCTAAGGAAACGAACGTCATAGTCCCCGGCGACGTACGGTCCCGTCGCTGCGTCGTCGCTTGCCGCGGCTTCGAGGATCTGTGCCTTGCTTCCCACGCCCTCTAAGTCTAGAGCCAAAATGTCGTCAGCAAGCAAAGCCTCGAGGGCCTCTGGTCCCTCGGCTTCTCCCCATTCCTTGTCTAACTGCACCAAGGCATCGGACTCATCCGCATTTGCGATGGTCCCAGCCATGAGCAGACAAAATGCACAGGCAACTATCGTTTTTATTTTCATGGTTCGCTCCCTTATTGGAATTTCAAAATTACGCTTTGTTGTTTCGTTCGGCGGACAGCAACTCTATTTAATAAAGTGATGGATTGATAGTTTCGTCGCCCTGTCCGCTGTCTCGCTGGCTATCATACGCCATGAAAAATTCGCGCGTTCAAATTGAACGTTACATCGCGATTCAGGTAGTCAAAGTACCAGCTGCACCTCCACCCCTGCACAGGTACCCGGCATGGGTTGCCAGCCGCCCGGCGCCGGATTATTGAAGCAGATCAGCTGCAGTACTTTATCGTGTTCTGCGGCGAGTGTTGCGTCTAATTTCTGTTGAAGCGCGACGAAACGTGGTTCGACCCACAGGTCCTCAAACATAGGATCGCCAAAGACTTGCGGATCTCGCATGCCAAGTTGCATGGCTGAATTCAGTGCGGCGATCACGCGGTCCGGATTATTCTCGAACGCAGCAATCATGGCTTCTGTCCGGTGCTGAAACTGACTTTTCTCTCCGGCCGCGTTAAGTGCAGCATGATCCTTTTTGGCAATCTGTGCGGCAGCCTGCGCACCATCCTCGTTGCCCGCATTCCTGCGGGCTAATGCCAGCCGCATCATCGTGTCGTTGAATCCGGTAATAGGCCGTCCTTCAGGCCGAAAATCACGCAAGCGCTCATAGAGCGGCAACGCCTCATCAATGCGGCCTGCGTCATATAAAACAAAGGCTGCCGCCGCGATAACTGCCTCGTTTTCCGGGTCCAGTTGCATTTTTCTTTGCGTTGCCTGGATGGCTTCGTTGAAACGCCCTTCGGCGACATCGACCATGTAATCCAGAACATCGCTGATGCGTCGTGCCTCAGCGTATTCTCCGACCCAGATGAATCCCTGCACGACATAAAAGTTCGTGAAGGTGTCAGTGGGGTCCTCAATATGCGCCTTAAGGCCCCAGGACAGGCCCTCAGCAAACCTGCCCTCGTGTATGAGCGACATCTCAGCATGCCTCATATATCCCGACCGCAGGTTTTGCGCGAGTAACTGATCGGCAACTTCGTGGGCCTCTTCGACCCTTCCGGTGCCGCCTAGCCAACCGGCGTAGTTCGAACGACCGACAATAGTCATCGGATCTGTAACCAGGAGTCGCTTGAGGGTTGCCTCCTGCTCCTGGTATTCACCCATATCGCCGAGCGCAATATACAACCAGTTCATCGCATCGCTGTAACTGGGGTTCAGCTCCAGTGCTCGTCGTGCATATTCGATAGCCGAGGTGAGGTCGCCACTGTTCATCGTCAACAGCGCGAGGCCACCATGCGCGTCAGCAAGGTTCGGCTCGAGTTCCAGTGCCCGTTCGAAATGCGGAATTGCCTTGCGCCTCACTTCCTCCAGGGTCAGTTCGCCATAAGACCCGGGTGAATTGAGCAGCAGGGTTGTCGCAATGGCCAGTTGCGCATGCGCCGATGCAAAGTCGTTATCCAGACGCAGCGAACGCTCGAGGTGGCGAACCGCATTCTCCAGAGATTCCCGGCCACGGCGATGGATCAACTGGCGCCCCCGGAGATAGGCTTCGTAAGCATCGGTATTGGCAGCTTTGACCATAGTGGGCTGCACCGCCTCGCCCACGGCAATATCCAGCGCAAGCTTCACTCTGAGCGCATCACTGATTGCCCTGGCAATCTCGTCCTGCACGGCAAAAATATCGTCTAGCTCACGGTCATAGCTGTGCGACCATAGATGAAAGCCATCAGCCGCCTTGATGAGCTGCGCCGTGATCCTGAGTTTGGTGCCGGACTTCCGTACGCTGCCCTCGA
>JAPUKV010000152.1 GCA_027295475.1 Pseudomonadota bacterium | reverse complement strand
ACCAGGCAGCAAGAGATTTCCGCGCAAACTATCCCCAAGTTCCTGCACGGCCGCCCTCTTCAGCGTGACTTCAGCACCATCACCCGTGAAGGCGTCGATATCCGCATCGACTTTCATCGAGGCACTGAAGATTGCAGCGTTGCTGCGGCTGATTGGCAACGATGCCGCAACCGCTGCGGCAAGGGAGGCCTGAACAAAACGGCGTCGATTCATTATTGTCACCTCGGCTTCATTTTTAAGGCTATGCGGGCCAGGGGCTCCGCATACATTCTATATTCAATTGTTGACCGGTAGGAAACTATAGCGCTTGTCCAGTTGCAGCATCCGGTCTACGAAATCATCCGGGTGCTCGATTTTCACGTCGACGATCTCACCGTTTTCTTCGACCGCTACCACGCGTGGCTGAATAAAGCCCTTATAGGGGGCGATATTCAACGGCGCGACGCGCGCCAGGACTTCCTCGTGAATGGCCTGGTTAACCTTCACACCGTAGGTTTCGACGAGTGCCTTGCCTGCTTCAAAGTCTCCCTCGGACTTGATGCGCTGAATTTCTTGCAGGAGTTCACCGAACAGGCCTCGCAACATATCGTAGTCACGAATCACGAAATAAGTTTTGCCGTCATCTTCGACCTTTTCGATGACATTGTTCTCACGTCCTTGTTCATAAGCCCAGCCTGCGATGATCTGGCGATTACGCATGTGTGCTTCTTCGATGTCGTCACCCGGCTTGATACGACGCAGCTGCATCAGGAGGCCGTTGCGAATAGCGATGTCATACACCACCTTGCCGACATCCAGTGATGGCGTCAGACCAAGCTCAATGAGCTTGGGATCCATGATGTAATAAAGTGCGACAAGGTCCGCGCGCGCTTCTTCAAGCGTCGACCTGTAGCTTTTCAGGGTCTCCTTTGGCGTGCCGACGCCCGGATTGATCTGGCCGGATGCGTGTCCGATGACTTCATGCATATCGACGTCCAGTAAAGAGGCGAGGGCGCCGTATTCGGCGTTGCGGGCCTTCTCTTCATCGGTATGGGTGAACTCGTCGTGCAGTCCGCCGGCTTTTGACGAGATCTCGAACGCCGCCATGATGTTGCCAAGCGTCACAGACTTGGAGCCATGTTCCTTGCGAATCCAGTTGGCGTTGGGCAAATTGATGCCGATCAGCGATGTATGTGCCGCATCGCCGCCTTCCATGACGACGGTGATTACCTTGGCCGAGATGCCGACGACGTTTTTCTTCTTGTGTTCGTCCCTGATTGGTGAATTGTCTTCAAACCACTGCGCATTGTCGCCGATCGTTGAAATGCGGCGCGTCGCGACGAGATCACGAATGGACACGACCGACTCCCAGGAGCCGCGATAAGCGAGTGGATCGCCGTAGACCTCGGTGAAACCGTTGACGGCATCAATCCGTGAATCTGTGTCGGCAACCCAGGCGATGTTGTAATCGTCGTAGTCCTTGAGATCGCCGCTCTTATAGTGCTCGATGAGTTTATCGATCCAGGCCTTCTGCAAATCGTTTTCGGCAACCATGGCTGCTTTTTCGAGCCAATAGATAATCTTTTCGATCGCCGTGCCATACATGCCACCGATTTTCCAGGTCCTTTCGACCAGCTTGCCGTCGATCTTGACGAGTTGCGAGTTCAGGCCCCATGAAACAGGTCGTTCCGGATCGGCGTCTTCCTTTGCGGCATAGAATGAGGCCACCTCGTCTGCTGTAACGTCGCGGTAATAATTTGTAGCGGAATTAACGACCTGGTCGACTTCCGGGTCGAGACTGACCTTCTTCGGGGCTGTGTCCGGATCGAATAGAGGAGCCTGTAAAAGTGCCAGAAGATCTTCGACAGTCTGGCCTTCGTTGAGGGGCAGCTCAGACGAATCACTCTGATCGACCATTGCGGCAAGTTCGGCGGGCGTGAAATCCGGCAGCATCTTGTCCGTCGAGTAATGGTGGTGAATGCCATTCGCATACCACACGCGCTTCGCGTACTCGAGTAAGCTGGCAAAATCCTCCCCATTGCGATCACCACTGTAGGTGCCAACGACGGCGGACAATAACTTACGAATGCGAAGATTGTGCTCGTAGTTCTGGTCAAAGATGATGTCGCGGCCCGACAAAGCGGCCTGCGACAGATAATACGCCAGCTTCTTTTCCTGCAAAGACAGCTCATCGAAACCCGGCACCTCGTAACGCAGTACCTCGATATCGGCGAAACGATCGACGTGGACCTGGAATTCAGGCGTTGTAGCGGGGTCATCGGCGGCGTCTGTGGCGTCAACCGGCGCCTGTTCCTGACCACAGGCTGCAAGCAACAATGCCGCCGAAACGGCTATCAATCTATACACGGGGCTTCCCTCTCGTTAAATCAGCAGCCTCGACCGAGGCTGAAAAGGGGCATATTGTCCGTGAAAAGTCCCATTGTTCCAAGCAGAACAAGAAAGGCGCCCGTGTTCAACGCTACCATTATTTCACTCAGGCTCGAGTAGCCGCTCCAGGTCGTCTCTGGAGCTACAGAAACACCTGGTGGGGTGACCGATCCGCTCTACGCACACCGGTGTCCTGTCGGCAGGGCATGACAGTTTCTGAAGTTCTTCTCGCGATTCCACTCGTTATTCAGCGTTGCCATTATCCTCACTCGCAAAGCCCGCCAGGTACGCGAGACATTCTGCGGCCTGAAGCTATGATTTGTCTCCCATTGTTTTGATTTCGGTATGAAGC
>JAPUKV010000151.1 GCA_027295475.1 Pseudomonadota bacterium | reverse complement strand
GAGATGCCGAGACCCGCGATGATGTTAGTTGCGTCGCCGGTCAGTGAGGCATTCGCAATCGTCTTGACGGGTGAATATTCCGTGCTGGTGTAGTACTCGGTGATGACAACCAACGCCGCAGTTAATGCGAGGCCAATCAGTGCGGAGTAGAAGATGTTCATCGCAGCACCGGTGTCTGCCATCATTATATTGGTGACAAAATAGAATGCACCTGCTGCAAGAATGCCGGATACGATCACGCCCTTGTACAGAGCACCCATAATCTTGCCGCCGTCCGATGTCTTGACGAAGAACGTACCTATGATCGAGGCAACAATCGACACCGCGCCCAACACCAGCGGATAAACGACCGCAGCGCTGCCGTATTCATTCACCATCAGTCCGCCGAGTAGCATCGTGGCGATGATCGTCACGGCGTAGGTCTCAAACAGGTCCGCTGCCATTCCAGCGCAGTCGCCAACATTATCGCCGACGTTATCGGCGATGACTGCCGGGTTGCGTGGATCGTCTTCGGGAATTCCGGCCTCGACTTTGCCGACAAGGTCGGCGCCGACATCGGCACCCTTGGTGAAAATGCCGCCGCCAAGCCGCGCGAAGATAGAAATCAGCGAACCACCAAAGGCCAAGCCGATGAGCGCATGGATCGCGTCCGCGTCAGATGTGCCGGTCGATGTCAGAAAGAGGTAATAACCGGCCACGCCGATCAGGCCCAGGCCTACAACGAGCATGCCGGTGATTGCGCCACCGCGGAACGCGATATTCAGCGCCGGATTGACGCCGATCGTTGCGGCTTGAGCGGTACGTACATTGGCACGAACGGATACGAACATTCCGATGTAACCGGCGAGCCCGGATAAAATGGCGCCAATCGCGAAGCCGCCGGCAGTGTGCCAACCGAGAACAAAACCGAGAACGAAGAAAAGCACGACACCGACAATACTGATGGCCCGGTACTGCCGGTTCATGTACGCGCTTGCGCCTTCCTGAATGGCCTTTTGTATTTCCTGCATACGGTCGTTGCCGGCCGGTTGCTTGAGAATCCACTGCGTCGAAACAAATCCGAATGCGATGGCGAGCGCACCCGCGCCTATGGATAGGTACAAGGCTATCTCAGTGGTGATTGCGGTCATCAACCTGTCTCCTGAATGAAACGTGTAGATCGAACGAATCCGCCGACGCCGACAGCGATTGTCGACATGCGGGCCACGTTCGCTTAGAAATTATCCCAAAAGTTTTTATTTTTCCCGGCTGAACCGGGCGCGCATCATACCACAAAATTTGTCTTTAGCTGTGCCACAACAGAGGCGTTTTTGAGTGAGACATAATTAGGTAAGCCATTGATATATGGGGGGTAATCTTCACCCCTGATGAGCGGTTCCAGGTACCGGCGAGCAGCGGATGTGATGCCGAAACCGTTCTTGGTGATGTACCGCCGGGGCAGCATTTTTTCCTTGTTGGCGATGCGTGACAGCGGCGCTGACTCGATGCGCCATCGATACGGTTTGTCGGAAACACGCTTGATAACCGGCATCACGGCCGACTTGCCCTCAAGCGCGAATTGTACGGCGGCCTTGCCGACCGCGTAGGCCTGGGCGACGTCGACGGCGGACGCAATGTGCCTGGCCGAGCGCTGCAGGTAGTCGGCGACCGCATAATGGTATTTGAAACCCAAATTGTCGCGCACCATGCTGGCGAGGATCGGTGCGACGCCGCCCAACTGCGAATGACCGAATGCATCGCGAGTTCCTGCTTCAGCCAGGAATTTACCGTTCGCATAACGCGCTCCCTCACTGACAACAATGACGCAGTAATCGTATTGTTGAACGCAATCGCGTACGCGTTTCAGGAACGCCCGCTTGTTAAACGGTATTTCGGGAAACAGGATGATGTGTGGCGCGTCCTCAGGTCTGCTGCCAGCGAGTCCGCCTGCGGCAGCGATCCAGCCAGCATGCCGCCCCATGACCTCAAGAATAAAAACCTTGGTCGATGTCTTGGCCATGGAAACAACATCCAGCGCTGCCTCCATTGTCGAGACTGCGACGTACTTCGCGACCGATCCGAAACCTGGGCAGTTGTCAGTGACCGGCAGATCATTGTCGACCGTTTTCGGAATACCAAGGCAGGCGACGGGGAAGCCCATGCGCCTGGAAACCAACGACACTTTGTGTGCTGTGTCCATTGAGTCGTTGCCGCCGTTGTAGAAAAAATATCCGATATTGTGCGCACGAAAAACGTCAATCAGTCGCACATATTCAGCATGGTTCTGTTCAAGGCTCTTGAGTTTGTACCTGGCGGATCCAAAGGCGCCGCCGGGCGTGTGCTTGAGCGCCGCGATAGTCCGCGCCGATTCCTTGTTCGTGTCGATCATGTCTTCGGTGAGTGCACCGATAATGCCGTTTCTTCCCGCGTAAACATTCGCAATCCTGCCGCGATTCTTTCTTGCGGTCTCAATAACGCCGCAGGCCGAGGCGTTAATGACGGCAGTCACGCCGCCAGACTGAGCATAGAATGCGTTCATTGCAGGCATATTCAATCGTCCCTGTTTGGAGTTGCTGAAAGCGTGCGAGAATAGCACCGATTGACGTACAAGCTCATTTTGGTCAGGATGACCTTATGTCGCGGAGCACAGGGACGTGCGAGAGTGACGAGCCGAAAAAACCCATTCCTATAGAGAACGAACAAATGCGCATCGTATTGCTTGGCGCTCCCGGATCCGGCAAGGGCACACAGGCCAAAAAACTGATGGCGGATAGAAATATTCCGCAAATCTCGACAGGCGACATACTGCGTGCAGCGGTGGCGGCGGGCACGCGATTCGGCCAGCAAGCGAAGGCAGTCATGGATGCGGGTAATCTCGTATCCGACGATATCATGCTCGGGATTATCAGCGAGAGATTGGCCGAAGCCGATGCCGCGGATGGTTTTATTCTTGACGGCTTTCCCCGTACCAGACAACAAGCGCTTGACCTCGAGGAGTTGCTTGACCAAATGGGCACACCGCTGAATGCTGCAGTCCTGATGGATGTCGACTTCGAAATTCTGATGAAGCGTCTTACAGGGCGCAGAACCTGTTCCGTGACCGGCAAACTCCTGAACGTGTATTTTTCACCGCAGGAAGAACTCGACGAATGCACGAACGCCGGCGGCGAGTTGATTCAGCGAGAAGACGACAACGAGAAAACGATCGGCAATCGACTCGATGTATATCGACAGCAGACAGAGCCGTTGGTCGATTTCTACGAGAAACGAGACAAGCTGAAAAAGGTCGATGCCGATGGGTCTATCGACGAGGTCTACGAAAGATTTCAGCAGGCCCTTGCTTAGAACAAAATACTACAATAACTTCTGCAAATCATCGCCGATAATTTCGCGGCGCCAGCCATCGAAAATTCGCGAATCACGGTTGCCGCCGATGATTACAGCGGACAGGTCTTTTTTCGACGCAACCGTCTCTGCGGCCAGGCCCAGATCATCGGCACAATCAGCGACCTTTTTCTGCATGGTTTTAAGCAACACTTTCTGTGCTTCACCTGGCGCGGGTGGCGGCCGGTAACTGACTTCGTCTTCATCGGATGCCGCGATAACCTCAAGCAAGTGTTTTCCGGACCGGCGGACCAGGCCGGCCGGCAGCTTTTCGATTTCCTGGAGCGCACTGATTGATTCAGGCAGGCGGTAGGCAATCTCAATCAATGCGGCGTCTTTTACGATCCACTGTCTGGGTCTATTCACTCGAAGTGCCTGCGATTCGCGCCACGTCGCGAGTCGATCTGCAACGGCCCGGTGTCTGCCGCGTAGTTTTCTCGCGCCCTTGAGCCTGTTGATCGCGAGCTGCGGATCGATGTCGTAAAGCGCAGGTTTGAGCAATTGTGCCGAGTCTTCTTCGGCCCAGGCGAGGCG
>JAPUKV010000150.1 GCA_027295475.1 Pseudomonadota bacterium | reverse complement strand
GAACATCGTGCCGTGATCGACACGGCCCTCTTCGTCTTCCCAGGTATCGCTGTGCGCATCGAAATGCAATAGAGATAGCGGCTTGCCGTGCTTTTTCGCATGCGCCTTGAGTAGCGGCCAGGCAATAAAATGATCACCACCCAGTGTCAGTAAGCCAGGTCCGGCATCGATGATGGAGGACGCATGCGCCTCGATCGCAGCAGGTACTTCTTCGGGCCGGCCGAAATCGAAGAAGCAATCGCCGTAGTCGATCACTGCCAGTTTCTCGAACGGATCGACCGCAGTATCGTATGGCCGCATCCACGCAATGCTCGCGGATGCCGCCCTGATTCCCCGCGGTCCGAAGCGCGCGCCGGGTCTGTTGGTTGTCGCGGTGTCGAGTGGCACGCCGGTCACGACCAGGTCGACGCCTTCCAGCTCACGCGAGTACTTTCGGCGCATAAACGATGTTGCACCCGCATACGTCGGTTCGTTCGTAATGCCGTAAAGATTTTCACGAGTAATTGCGAAGTCGCCGTCTTTTTTCACTGTCATCTTATTTGCTCGCTGCTTGCGCTGTCAGGTCGAGACACTTCCAGGCTTTTTGGATCAGTTGGTCCGCTTGTGCATGGGTCAGGATCAACGGAGGTGCAACGACAATCGTGTCACCAACAGCGCGCATGACCAGACCATTATTGATCAGGAAATCACGGCATTTTGCGCCAACGCCGTCGTCTTTATCGAAGCGTTGCAGCGTTGACTTGTCTTGCACCAGCTCAAGCGCGCCCATCAACCCGACCATGCGGGTTTCGCCGACAATCGGGTGTTCCGACAGCGCTTGCCACTTCTTCTGCAGATACGGTCCGATGTCGTCGCGCACATATTCGATCAGATTCTCCCGCTGCATGATGTGAATGTTTTCGATGGCGACAGCGCACGCGGCAGGATGTCCCGAGTAGGTGTAGCCATGATAGAACTCTCCACCCTTGTCGATCAGCACGTCGCTCACGCGGTCACCGACCATAACGCCGCCGAGCGGCAGATATCCGGAGGTGACACCTTTTGCAAAGGTCATGAGATCGGGCCTGACGCCGTAGTAGTCGGCGCCAAACCATTCACCGAGCCTGCCGAAACCACAAATAACCTCATCGGTCACCAGCAGGATGCCGTGCTCATCACAGATTCTCTGAATCTCCGGCCAGTAGGTCTGCGGCGGCACGATGACACCACCGGCGCCCTGTATCGGTTCGCCAACGAATGCTGCGACCTTATCCGCACCGACCTCCTCGATCTTTTGCTCGAGATAGCGCGCCGCCTGCAAACCGAACTCATCCGGGGACAGGCTGCGATCACTACCGAACCAGTAGGGTTGGCCGATATGTTCGATGCCAGGTACCAGCATTCCGCCCTGCGCTCTTTGCAGCTTCATGCCGCCAAGACTTGTGCCGCCGATGGTTGAGCCGTGATAGGCGTTATCCCGCGCAATAATGATCTGCCGCTCCGGCTGGTCCATGAGCTCCCAGTAACGCCTGACCATGCGAATCATTGTGTCGATAGACTCGGAACCGGAGCTTGCGTAGAAGGCGCGATTGAATTGCGGCTGGGTAATTTCCTGCAGCAGGCACGATAGCTCTATCGACGGCGGATGCGCACACTGAAAAAAGCTGTTGTAGTACGGCAACTCGCGTAACTGTTTTGCTGCGGCCTCGACCAACTCGTCCCTACCGTAGCCAGCATTGACGCACCACAGTCCGGACATGCCATCCAGGATCTGGTTGCCGTCAGCGTCGTAGATATAGACGCTGTCGGCGCGTGTAATGATGCGGCTCTTTTTTTTCCCGAGTTCTTTATAATCGGTAAACGGGTGCAGATAGTGGTCACGATCGAGATCCTGCCATTCCGATCGCGAGCGCGATTCAGCGATTGCCATGATTGTTCCTTATACGTTTAATAGTAGTACTTCGCGTTCCCAGGGCGTGACAATCTCCTGAAACTCGCGGCACTCGTCGTATTTCACCGCACAGTATAAGCCCACAAACCTGTCTCCCAGAATCTTGCGCATGGCCTCGCTGGTTTCCATTGCCTTGATCGCCTCAAACATGAAGGGATGCAAACTGAATGGCTGATCATAGGCACTGCCTTCGATCGACTCGTTCGGCTTCAGTCCTTCGATCATGCCAAGGTAGCCACAGGCGAGCGTTGCTGCGAGCGCGAGGTAGGGATTGACGTCGGATCCAGCCAGGCGATTCTCGACTCGCCGTGCATCGGGATCGGAATCAGGCACTCGCAAACCGACCGTGCGGTTGTCGATCGCCCACGAGAGATTTATCGGCGATGAATAGAAGCTCAGAAAGCGGCGATACGAATTCGGATACGGCGCGAAAATAAGCAATGCCTCTAGCATGTATTTCTGCAGCCCGCCGATGTAGGACATGAACAAGTCGCTGGGTCCACCTTCGTCGGAAAAAATGTTACTGCCATTTTCATCCACAATGCTTTGGTGAATATGCAGCGCACTACCTGCCTCCCCCGAAATCGGCTGAGCAAGAAATGTGGCGTGCATCTCGTTTGCAATCGCTGCCTCTTTGACCGTTCGTTTGAACAGAAAAACCTGGTCCGCCAGTGCAAGCGCATCACCATGTCGGAAATTCAACTCGAATTGTGCCGGTCCCATTTCCTGTGACAGCGTGTCGATTTGTATATCCTGCGCCTCACAATAAGCGTACACCTCGTTAATGAACGGATCGAAGTCGTTCATCGTATCGATGCTGAACGGTTGCTTTGATGTTTCCGTACGGCCCAGCCGGCCCTCGGGTGGCTGGACTTCCTGGTTGGCGTCGGCATGTGCATTG
>JAPUKV010000015.1 GCA_027295475.1 Pseudomonadota bacterium | reverse complement strand
AAGATATAGGCGATTGGCAGGCACCAGAGCAAGGCATACCCGAAACGTCCTCCGGCAACCGGCGCTGTTACAAGATGGCTCGTACCGATTCCGGTCATCATCAGCATCATGCCCGGGCCAAACTTTCGTACCAGGCTGCCGGGCGTCATGGAGGGCAGCTCAAGGGATTCGAAGTTGATTTCGCCGGGTTCGTTGGCGGTTTGATCACTCATCGTTATTCTTGTTACTTGGCTTTGGCTAGTAGGTACCAGCAACGCTTGCACGTTGTTGAATCAGCGACAACACAACGTCAATCGTCGGTGTTGGAACTTCGACCAGGTGTCCTAGTTCCTGCACTGCAGTGACCAACGCGTCGATCTCCATCGGCCTGCCAAGCTCCAGGTCCTGTAACATCGATGTCTTGTGCGGCCCTACAGTCGCGCCGCCCGCAAGCCGCCGGTCCACAGTGACACGAAACTTCGCGCCGAGTTTCTCCCCTATTGCCTGCGCCTCGAGCATCATCAGTCGGCAGACACCGGCGGTGCCCGGTTCGGTGGCGACCAGATCCAAAGTGGCATGAGTGAGTGCACTGATTGGATTGAAGCAGAGATTTCCCCACAACTTGACCCAGATATCATCGCGTATGTTGTTGCGCACGCGGGAGGTGAATCCTGCATTCTGCAACGTGTGACACAGGGTTTCCGCCCGTTCCGATTGCCGGCCGTCCGGTTCCCCCAAGATAAAGCGGTCGCCCTCTATGTGCCGAATTACGCCTGGCTCTGCAATCTCGGCGGCCGGATACACCACGCAGCCGATCGCGCGCTCGGGGCCAATTGCCTCCCATATCCTGCCGCCCGGATCGACACTTTCCAGCTTATGGTTTTCGTACGGGCCCGCGAGCTTATAGAAGTACCACCAGGGAATGCCGTTTACGCCGGTCACAACGGCAGTGTTGTCGTCCAGGAGTGGTTGAATCTGATCGACGATATGCGGAAACGAGTGCGCCTTGAGGGTAATGATAACAATATCCTGTGGGCCGGCTTCAGACGGGTCTTCAATGCAGCGAGGATGAGCAACCCGTTCTTCACCATTGATAAGGAGTCTTGCCCCGTTCTTCTGCATGGCAGCGAGATGTGGTCCGCGCGCGATCATGGTGACATCTTCGCCAGCCAATGAAAGTTGAATGCCCACCCATGCACCAATAGCGCCGGCCCCGTAGATGCAGATTCGCATCAAATGATCCCCAGCTTTTCAGCAAGGCCGATGCGTTGCAGCTTGCCAGTCGCACCCTTGGGAATTTCATCAACAATGACGACTTTGCGCGGCACTTTAAAAGAGGCCAGACGTTCGGATGCGAATGACCGGATATCCTGCTCATCTGCAGTGGCACCATCACGAAGCACTACTGCCGCGGCCACTTCTTCGCCGAGCGACTTGTGCGGCATCGCAAATGTCACAACCTGCTGTATCGCGTCGTGGTCCATCAATACATCGTCGACTTCACGCGGCGATATTTTCTCACCGCCCCGATTGATGATCTCCTTGAGCCTGCCGGTAATTGTCAGGTATCCATCCTTATCCATGACACCCTGGTCTCCGGTACGGAACCATCCATCTACAAAACACTCACTATTCGCCTGCGGATTATTCTCGTAGCCTTTGGTTACATTGTCTCCCCGGATAACGACCTCACCGGTTTGTCCTCGCGGCAGAAGATCGGGCCCGGACTCGTCCATGATGGCTACTTCGGGCCCTGCAGCACAACCCACTGTGCCCGGCTTTCGTTTGCCTGGCGGAAGTTGGTTGCAGGTCATCTGATGCGAGGCTTCAGTCATCGCATATGCTTCTATAACCGGTACCCCAAAAGTTTTCTCAAGCTCAAGCAACACCTGGGGCGGCAGCGACGACGATGAAGAGCGAATAAAGCGAAGATTTGTCCGCTCGATGATCTCTTGATTCCGTTTTGAGCGCGCCAGTATTGCCTGATGCATGGTCGGCACCGCCGAATACCAGGTTGGTTGCGCCTGGTCCAACCAGTTGAAGAACCTGAGCGCATCGAAGCCGGGCGCGGCGAATACACTTGCGCCATTGCCAAGTGTCGCCAACACGGCCGCCATCAAGCCATGAATATGGAAGAGCGGCATGACATTAAGGCACACATCGGCAGATTCGAGCCGCAACGTATGCTGAATATTACGAACCGATGCACAAACATTGCTATGACTGAGCGGCACGATTTTCGGCCGGGACGTTGTGCCGGATGTATGCAGAACCAGCGCCACATCATCCGGACCAGCCAAGCCGCCGTTCGCCGGCATCGATTGCGGTGACGCTTGTTCCGCTTTAAGTGTGAAGATACCGGCAGGCTGGTCTTGATCCGCACACAGTTCCAGTATCTGTATCTTTCGTTTTCGCGCGGCGCCGACAGCCGGTGAATCGGTGCCCTGCAGGACAACCAGCGCTCTTGTCTCGAGATCGGACAAATTGAAATCGAATTCGTCCTGTGTATAGGCCGGATTCAATGGCGCGGTCGTCGCACAACAGGCAATCGACAGAAATGCTGTTGCCATCTCGGGCCCGTTCGGCAACACGATTGCCACACGGTCATTTCGACCTATACCTAAGTTGTTAAGCGACGCTATTGTTAGCCCAACCTGAGCCCTGAGATCACGATACGAAAGTGCCGATCGGTCTAGCCCTGAAACCGCAATATCATCGTCGTCCCCATGCTGTAGAAGATCGTGGATCGTGGTGTGACTGGTCAATGATCGCTCCTGGCGATTGTTCTAGTTCCAGCCCGTGTATTGCATCAGTTGGTGCGATATCCAGGCTGGCAGCGATGATTCCCCGCTTAATTACAGAATTCTGCGCAGTGCTCTGTCAAGGCTCGCAACGCTGCGTTCAATATTATGCAGCTTGTCCAGACCAAACAGCCCGAGGCGAAACGTTCGGAAATCGTCGGGCTCATCACATTGCAGTGGCACCCCGGCCGCAATCTGCAAACCTTGTTGTGCGAATTTGCTGCCGGTCTTTATATCCGGATCATCGGTGTAACAAACTACAACACCCGGCGCTTCAAATCCCGGAGCTGCGATGCTTTGGATACCCCGTTCGGCCAAAAGCGTGCGAACACGATCACCGAGTTCCTGTTGTTCCGCACTAACTTTCTCGAATCCATAGGATTCCGTTTCTTTCATAACGTCACGGAAAGCAGTCAATGAATCAGTTGGCATCGTGGCATGATAGGCATGGCCGCCATTTTCATAGACCTGCATAATCTCCAGCCACTTGCTCAGATCGCAGGCAAAACTGGTACTCGTGGTGGACGACATGGCATTGAGTGCATCATCGTTCAGCATGACAAATGCACAACAGGGCGAACCACTCCAGCCCTTCTGTGGTGCACTGATCAACACATCGACGCCAGTGGCTCTCATATCGATCCAGATCGTACCGGACGCAATGCAGTCAAGAACAAACAATCCACCATGTGCATGAACAGCGGCAGCCACCTTCTGCAGGTAGTCATTAGGCAAAAGCATCCCCGAAGACGTCTCCACATGGGGTGCAAATACGACATCGGGCTGTTCATCGTCGATTGTCGCGACGACTTCTTCAATGGGCGCCGGGACAAACGGCTGTTGCGTTCCGGCACCGATCGTGCGTGCCTTCAGAACGGTCGAACTCGCCGGGATATTTCCCATGTCGAATATCTGGGTCCAGCGAAAGCTGAACCAGCCATTGCGAATGACCAGACAGTTCATGCCGGTCGCGAACTGGCGCGCCACGGCTTCCATTCCAAATGTACCGCTGCCCGGCACAATGGCCAAGGCATCGGCATTGTAGACCTGTTTCAGTGTCGCAGATATGTCCTTCATTACTGACTGGAATACGCCCGACATGTGATTGATTGCGCGGTCCGTGTATACGACCGAATATTCGAGCAGTCCGTCCGGATCAACGCCGGGTAGCAAACCGGGCATGCAAATCTCCCTGTAACAAAAGCAGTATCAGGATTATGGGTCTTTTGGACAACAAATGGGCACCTGGAGCGATTGTCGCTATGTGGTGCAGGGCGGAAGCTGACGTAAGCCGCTGATAGTAAATGGTGGCCAGGAGGTGACAAATCGGCAGGATCGCCGGATTTTCTGAATGTAATTCATACTACTCTAGGTGGGATCAAGCAACTACGAACCACCGTCTTCGTCTGCGGTGCGTAAATAGAACCACCTAGCTCGTCACCGGGTTGTTCCGTAAGTAATCAAATGCAACGCATACTGTGCTGCGGGAGTTTTGCGGGATAGGGTTTCTCCAATAGTCGGGTTACTAACTATGTGGTTCCATCAGCAGCGATGCATATTTCGCGGATGGTTGCGGTCTATTTGCGTACTCGATAATCCCAGATAATCGATGCGATCGTTCTATGTATACGCGGGCGGCAGCTTCGCCCAGAAGCGGTCATTCAGTCGGCTCGAAAAACGCTGATGCGACAGGCAGCTTTCGGCCAGATGCAGACACTAAGAACGTGTGAATCGGTGTGCGTTGAGAGCCGATCGCGAGTCTGAGGAATCGATCCAGCTTCATGATGAGACAGACCGCCCGAATTTCAAGCAGATGAGAATAGTGATCAGAGCTGTGCCGTTATCCAGCGATCGATTTTCGCCTCGAGCATATTCAGGGGTAACGGACCGTCGACGAGTATTGCGCTATGAAACGCTCGCACGTCGAATTTGTCGCCGAGCTTTTGTTCGGCCCTGGTTCGCAATTCGCGAATTTTCAGCTGTCCGATCTTGTACGCCAATGCCTGACCCGGGATCGCCATGAATCGCTCAGCTTCACTCACTGCGCGCGCTTCTTTCACCGGCGAATTCTCGTACATATAGTCGAGCACGTCCTGCCGGCTCCACCCCTTTGAATGAATGCCGGTATCCACAACCAGCCGAATGGCACGCCAGAGCTCCGCATTCAGCGTCCCAAAATACTGATACGGATCGGTGTACACGCCAAGTTCCTTGCCAAGCGACTCTGCGTACAGCGCCCAGCCTTCGCTGAAGGCTGTATAGCCACCGAATCGGCGGAAGCGCGGCATGTTTTCGAGTTCCTGCTGGATCGCAAGCTGGAAGTGATGCCCCGGAATCGCTTCATGTAAGAACAACGATTTCATCGCCCACTTCGGGCGCGCCTTGATGTCGTATGCGTTGGCGTAGAACACGCCGAGACGCGACCCGTCGGGTGTACCGCGCCGGTAAGAACCTCCACTTGCTGACTTCTCACGGAATGGTTCGACGCGACGCACTTCGAAGCCCGCCTTGGGAAAGACGCTGAACAGCTTCGGTGCCAGACTTGAAATGTGATCTGACATATCGCGATACCCTTGAATCAATTGATCGGGTTCGTCGTAGTAGAACTGATCGTCCGTGTTCAGGAATTCAAAAAACTCCTTGAGAGCACCCTTGAAGCCGACCTCGTCCATAACGCCATGCATCTCATGGTGGATGCGCCTGACCTCAGCAAGGCCGGTTTTGTGTATTTCGGCCGGCGACAGATCGGTAGTGGTTCTCAAACGTACCAGGTAGGCGTACCAGGCTTCGCCATTCGGCAGGTCCGAAAGGCCGACCGTCTTGCGCGTCGCACTCAGGTACTCGTCGCGGATGAAATTGTACATGCGCTTGTACGCAGGAATGATGTTTTCTTCGATCGCCACCTTGTATGAGGCAGTCAACCGCTCCTGGTCCTCATCGCTGAATTCCTCAGGCATGTTTCTGATCGGGTTAAAAAACGTACTTTCCTCTGCCGATTCCGCAAATTGGGATTCAAGTTGCGGCAATACTTTCTCCATGAGCACGTGCGGCCGGGTAACTCCGTCCCGCATCCCGATTTTCATGTTTTCGATGGCCTGATCCATGATTTCGACAAAGTCGTCCGCCCGGCTAAGAAAATCGTCGTAGTTCTTGACCGTCTTAAATGGATGCACACTGGCACCACTACCGAGCTGAACGAAACGATTCGGAATTGAGGAACGCTGATTGATCGGCTGCAGGTGACCAGGAAACTGGTTGCTCTCAAGACTCATTTCGCGGCTACGGCGAAAGGTGCCGTACGTCAACAGGTCCTGTCCTTCGAGAACACTCTCGTCAATTGTCAGCAATCTTTCGAGAAATTCCTTGTCCAGCGCCTCGGACTGCGCGATGTACTCCGGGCTAAGCCAATTAGCCAGACGGTCGTCGTACCGATCGTCGCCGATCGACGTGGCCCTGATCGGATTCAGCTCGAGATTGCGTTCAAAATACTCTTCAACAAGCGCCGACAACGCCGCCGAAGCACCCTCGGAATTGGCTTCGGCTGAAGCTTCGCTTGGAGAATTGTCATTTTGACCGGAGCAGGCCGGCAACAGAAAGAGCGCTGCCAGGCAGCCAGTAATTATTAATTTCATTGAAAATTCCTAGAATTCGAGTATAGGAAGTATAAACGCGTTGTTTTCGGGACGCGACCGCCCATCGTCCCGATTCGCAAGCCCTGAGTATTCGTTATCGAACTCAAGCGCGCCTGCAGATTCGAAACTAAAGCGGAAAGCATCTAATGCTTGGGTCGATTTATTCGTGATCTGCAGGTGCATGTCCCGCCTTCACCGACAGATACCTGTCAGCTTCGATCACTATCTATGAAAACGAGATGGAAGATCTATATTCTGTCGTCTGCTTTCGGCGAGAAGCAGACATCATTACGCGCTTTAGCAACGATAGCTGTTGCCGCAATCGCGAG
>JAPUKV010000149.1 GCA_027295475.1 Pseudomonadota bacterium | reverse complement strand
ATGTGGGCCATTTGCTGGAAATGTCACCAGGAGAAGGGCTAAGCTGAGGGCCAGGCCGAAGACTCGAGGCACCATGGCAAAGCAGAACATCATTCTCGGTGTGACCGGCGGCATCGCCGCCTACAAAACGCCGGAACTCGTCCGCCGGCTCCGTGAACACGGTGCCTGCGTGCAGGTCGTGATGACCGACTCGGCAAAGCAGTTCGTCACGGAAACCACCCTTCAGGCCGTGTCGGGCCTGCCTGTCCGCCAGAGTCTCTGGGACAGGGAAGCCGAAGCGGCCATGGGCCATATCGAGCTGGCACGTTGGGCGGATCTCGTTTTGATCGCCCCGGCCACGGCGGAATTCATGGCGCGCATTGCGACAGGCGCCGCACCCGACCTGCTCACGACCTTGTGTCTGGCAACGCGAGCACCCATCGTTATTGCCCCCGCCATGAATCATGTCATGTGGGCGAACCCGGCGGTGCAGGCCAATCGCGAGGTACTGGAAAGCCGCAGCATCAGGGTGCTCGGCCCGGAGCATGGCGATCAGGCCTGTGGTGAAACCGGAATAGGGCGAATGATGGAACCGAATGACATCGTGGCCGCCATACAGTCGATAGCACCGGTCTCGATCTCAGGTACCGGGCAGCTTCAGCTCCAGGGCAGAACGGTGATGGTTACAGCCGGCCCGACTCGCGAGGCCATCGACCCCGTTCGCTACATCTCGAACCGCAGTTCGGGGAAAATGGGCTTTTGCATGGCCCGTGCTGCGAGAGACGCCGGAGCGAAGGTCATCCTGATCAGCGGCCCGGTCGGCCTGGACGAACCGGGCGGGATCGAGTGTCTGCGAGTCGAGACAGCGGAGCAGATGTTTGCCGTGACGCACGAGCATATTCAGGGTATCGACATTTTCATCGCTGCTGCTGCTGTATCCGATTACCGGCCCGAGAAACAGGAACAACACAAGATCAAAAAGACCAAAGCGGCAATGCAGATCGATCTGCTCAAGTCGCCCGATACGCTGGCGTCAGTAGCGAAGCTGGCCAACGGGCCCTTTACAGTCGGCTTTGCAGCGGAGACCGAGCGCGTCCGTGACTATGCGCTCGGCAAACTTCAAAATAAGAAGCTCGACATGATCGTTGCGAACAAAGTCGGTGCAGATCGGGCCTTCGACCGTGAAGATAATGCGGTCGAAGTGTTCTGGCGTGGAGGCGAGCGGTCTTTTCCGATGACAGCCAAATCGGAGCTCGCAACGCAATTGATCCAGTTGATTGCGGACCGCTATGCCAGGAGTGCCGACACACGAACAAAAAAAGACTGGCCACGCGCCGTAAGGGACTGACGGGCGAGAGCATTGCGAGCGATTGAACTGAAGATACTGGATTCCCGCATCGGGAAATCCATAGCCCTGCCGCACTATGCAACCGACGGATCTGCGGGACTCGACATGCGCGCATGCATCGATGAGCCGCTGACTGTCGGGCCGGGCGACGCCGAGCTGGTTCCCACTGGTCTTGCAATTCATATCGGCGACAACCGCCTGGCGGCGGTGCTGCTTCCGCGCTCCGGGCTGGGACATAAACACGGTCTGGTGCTCGGCAACCTGACCGGGTTGATCGATTCCGACTATCAGGGTCAGATATTTATCTCCTGCTGGAACAGAAGCACCAAAGCATATGAAATCAAGCCGGGGGAGCGCATCGCACAAATGGTGTTTGTACCTGTTGAGCAGGTCCGGTTCGAGCTTGTCGAGGAATTTCGGGAAAGCGATCGCGGGGACGGCGGGTTCGGCCATTCCGGGACCGGGTAACCCGCGTCCCTCGTCCCGCGTCCCTCTTTAATCGGGGTTCGGGCTAATTCAGGCCCTTCAGAGATTTGAATCGGGTGATATCGCCATCGAAGCGCGCGACGATGTTCTGTTCGCCTTCCCGGAACCGCGCCAGGTTCTCCTCATGGCGCTTGATTGTCGCCTTGGTGACGAGAATGTCTTCAGCCAGGTCCGGGTCGATCATCTCGGCGTCCGGATTCGAACTATAAGGCTGGTAATTGAAAGCCTCTTCGCGCAATTCGGTCATACGGTGCATCATGTTTCGCAAATAGAGTTCCGTAACCCGAGACTGCGCCTGGAACAACTCGATACGCCGGTCCCGGTGCATGACGATCTCGTCTACTGACAGATAAGTGGCAAGCAGCGCCTCATCGGCACGCCGCTGCAACTCCGCCTGTCGCTTAAGTTCTGCCATGCGATTGTCTTCGGCAATCTGTTCTGCTGTTCTCTTGCCACGCAAGACGTCCACGGTGACGCCGTGCTCATTGAGAACGTGTTTCTCCATTTCGGCGTATTCGGCGGGAACGTAGTCGCCATAATGTGTGACACCATCACTGTCCACCCAGCGGTACAGCTTCTGATGCTCTGCGGCCGTGGAGGCCAGCGGCAGCGCCAAAAAAATGGTTACGATTGCAACTATCAATGCTTGCATAAACAAAATATTACACAAAATACAACATTCAAAGAGCGACTGGTTCGCGTATTTGGAAGCTTAGTAGCCAATTTGACATCTGTAAATAGCCTAGAACCCACAAATGGAATCAATAGCTTATGAGTCTATCCCATATTTACTTCTGTAATCGAGGATCGGTTTGAGGAACTCGGCGTACTCAGTGGATTCTTCCAGCATATCGACCAGATCTTCGAGCTGAACGATGCTGATAACCGGAATCCTGAGCGTCTGCTCCACTTCCTGAACCGCCGAGCGCGAGTCCCTGCCGATCTCCTGCCGGTCGAGCGAAATGACAAGTCCCGCAATATCGGCGCCCTCGGAAGCAATTATCTGCTGTGCTTCCCGAACTGCAGTACCCGCGGTAATCACGTCATCAACGATAAGTACCCTGCCGGCCAGCGGTGTACCGACGATGCTGCCTCCCTCGCCATGGCCTTTAACTTCCTTTCGATTGAAAGCATACGGTACGTCAAGGTCATGATGTTCAGCGAGTGCGGAAGCCGCCAGAGCGACAAGTGGGATACCTTTGTAAGCCGGGCCGAAAAGCATGTCGAATTCAAGGTCTGAATCCGCGATCGCCGACGCGTAGTAGCGGCCAAGTTTTGCAGCCGCATAACCGGTGCTAAAAAGACCCGCATCAAAAAAGTAGGGACTGTTTCGTCCGGACTTTAGTGTGAACTCACCGAAACGCAGAACACCGAGCTCAAGCGAAAGCTCCAGAAATTCTCTTTTGTACGCACGCATATTGTTGGACTGGGACTCAGGTTCTGTATGATTGTTCGCCGTGTCAATCTGGTTTTCATGCCACGGCAGGGCACGGGAGTATGACATACCGATGCCCGATTTGGTTCGATAAATGTAGGCGAAATCGCGTAGTGAAATTGCCCTAGCAGGGCCGGGGGAGAAGTGTTTCGTGTCATCAGTTTAAATGCGAACGGCATTCGTGCGGCAGCGAGAAAAGGGTTTTTTGAATGGATGGACAAACAGTCGCCCGAAGTCGTCTGCATCCAGGAGACCAAGGCGCAGATCCATCAGTTGACGGACGCCTGTTTTACTCCCGTCGGCTATCATTGCTTTTACGAGGATGCGATCAAGAAAGGCTACAGTGGAGTCGCGATTTATTCGCGGCAGGAACCCGATGAAGTTATTCGCGGCTTTGGTGAGCAGGAATTCGACGATGAGGGGCGATATCTGGAGGTCCGGCTGGGAAAACTGAGTGTGGTATCGGTGTACCTGCCGTCCGGGTCTTCCAGCGAAGAGCGGCAGGCGGCGAAGTTTCGCTTCCTTGATGCGTTCACGCCACACCTGGAAAAGCTACAAAGGCGAGAATCAGAGTACATATTATGTGGCGACTGGAATATCGCCCACAAGGAAATCGATTTGAAGAACTGGAAGGCTAATCAGAAGAACTCCGGGTTCCTCCCCGAAGAACGGCAGTGGATGGAGAAGCTCTTTGGCCCGGCAAACTATGTTGACGCATTTCGCGTGGTCAATCCCGAGCCGGAGCAGTACACATGGTGGTCAAACCGGGGCCGGGCCTGGGACAAGAACGTGGGGTGGCGGCTGGACTACCAGGTTGTGACGCCAGGCCTCAGGGAAAAGATCCGCAGCACCGATATCTATAAAGCAGAGCGATTCTCGGACCATGCGCCTCTGACGATGGACTACGAATGGCAGTAGAGGAGACAGCCAAACCGGGCTGGCGCTACTATCTCCAGAACAAGATAGTCGTCATCTTTTTCCTCGGCTTCTCGTCGGGGCTGCCGTTTCCGCTGGTTTATTCCACTTTGTCTTTTTGGCTGGCGGAGGCAGGCGTTGAACTCAGCACGGTCTCCACATTTGCGTGGTTGGGCTTTGCCTACAGCCTCAAATTCATCTGGGCGCCAGTTGTCGACTCGCTGCGGCTACCTGTGTTGACCCGTGTTTTGGGGCGCCGACGTGGTTGGATGTTACTTGCTCAGCTTTCCATCGGCGTTAGCTTGTTAGCGCTGTCCGGCATCGACCCGAAGCAACATATCGAGGCCTTCGCCCTCGTCGCGTTTGCAGTTGCCTTCTCCTCGGCCACGCAGGATATCGTCATCGATGCCTACCGAATCGAGTCGGCTGAGAGCCGCATGCAGGGAGTACTCGCCGCCGCGTATCAGTACGGCTACCGTGTCGCGATGCTCGTCAGCATGGCCGGCGCGCTGGCGCTTGCGGAATATGCGTCCTGGACGGAAACCTACATGGCGATGGCTGGATGCATGGTCGTTGGAATCGTGACGACACTTTGGTGCAGAGAACCGATTTCAGAAATCAGGCAAACCTTGTACGCCGGAAAGTCGGCAATGGAGAAACTCGCGCAATGGTTCTCGCAGGCAGTTGCCAATCCGTTTGCAGATTTCTTCAGGCGCTTCGGACGGTTCACGATCGTAATGCTCGCGTTCATTTCGCTGTACCGCATCAGCGACTACGTGCTGGGTATACTTGCAAATCCGTTCTATTACGAGATTGGCTTTTCGAAGCTGCAGATTGCAGGGATCGCCAAGTTCTATGGTCTCTGGGTATCGCTCTTCGGTATCGCTGCGGGAGCATGGGCAGTGGTGAAGTATGGTGTTGCCCGGTGCCTGGTTATCGCAACGATACTGATCGCGAGCACGAATTTGTTTTTTGCGGCGATGGTCCTGGTAGGCCCGGAACCATGGATGCTCGCGGTCACAATCAGTGCCGATAACTTCGCGCAGGGCTTGTCGGGTACCGTATTGATTGCTTATCTGTCGTCTCTGACGAACATGTCGTTTACCGCGACGCAGTACGCGTTGCTGAGTTCATTCATGTCGTTGCTGGGCAAGTTTACGGCGGGCTTTTCCGGCAACGTGCAGGAATCGATCGGTTGGCTCGGCTTTTTCCTGTATGCGGCGGCGCTGGGCATACCGGCTATCCTGCTGGCAGTGGTCGTCGCCAGGCGGCACGC
>JAPUKV010000148.1 GCA_027295475.1 Pseudomonadota bacterium | reverse complement strand
CCAGGGCGCAAATCTGCTCTCCTTTCCTGAATTTCGCAGTACCCTCGCCGCACGCAACGACTTCACCGCAAACCTCGAGGCCCGGAATAGGGGAGGCGCCGGCCGGCACCGGATACGCACCCCGCCTTTGTAAGATATCAGGGCGGTTTACGCCGGCGGCCGACACCCTGATCAGGAGCTGGTCAGGCCCGGCTTGCGGCACCGGACCACTGGCCAGCTGCAGCACTTCCGGCCCACCGGGTTTAGAAATATCTACGAATCGCATGCTCTTCGGTATAGTCACTTATTAACACCTGACAGAATGCTGGAAAGTATTTGCAGGAAATCTCGATTTGCTTTTACCACAACGATGTCTGAATCCTCCACAAGCAGTCAACATTCGAGTCTAACTCATGCCTGAGATATCAGTGCTGATTGCCGGCATGCTGCTAACCGGGGTTGCCGGCGGCATCCTCGCCGGCTTGCTCGGCGTCGGTGGCGGCATTGTCATTGTGCCGGTACTGGAAGGCATTCTCGAACTGCTGGGTGTCGACGCGTCTGTGCGCATGCACATTGCCGTCGCCACATCGCTGGCCGTGATCGTGCCGACATCAATAGCGTCGTCGCGCGCACACCACAAACGGGGCGCTGTAGATACGGAACTGGCGAAACACTGGCTACCCTTCATTTTTATTGGAGCCGTTACGGGCATCGCAATCGCAAGTAATGTCGGCGGGCATGTGCTGACCGCCGTGTTCGCGGCAGTCGCTTTGCTGGTCTCATTGAAAATGTTGCTGCCCCTGGACAACTGGACCCTGGCAAGCGGCGTTCCTCGCGGAAATGTCGTACTGTTCATGCCCGCGACAATCGGCATGGTATCGACGATGATGGGTATTGGCGGCGGTTCATTGAGTGTGCCTGCACTGACTTTGATGAACGAGCCGATCCACCGGGCCATTGGCACCGCGGCCTTGTTTGGGCTCCTGATCAGTATTCCGGGCACCCTGGGCTTCATATGGTCAGGCTATGGCAACGATCTTCTGCCGCCCGGTAGCCTCGGCTACGTTAATTTAATTGGATTCGCCTTTATTGCGCCGGCTACGGTGCTTGCGGCGCCGCTTGGCGCGCGCATGGCACACGCCTTAAGCCAACGACAGCTCAGCGTAATTTTCGGCTGCTTTCTATTTATTGTATCAGTGCGGATGCTGCTGCAGACCCTCGAAGTCTGACGACAGACACAGTGTCAGGGTGAAACTGCTGGCGCCCGGACGGATAGTCTCACACTATCATCCATACCTCAGGTGACAGCAGCGCGTTCACGATATTCCGGCTTTTTCCAGGCGCCGGTTTCCAGAATGCCCTGGAGTTTGTCGACCGCGTCCCAGACATCGACGTAGCGAATATATAACGGCGCAAAGCCGAAACGCATGACGCCCGGCGCGCGATAGTCGCCGATGACACCGCGGTCGTGCATTGCCCGCACGATCGGATAGCCTTCTTCGTGGTACAACGATACCTGGCTGCCTCGCCGCTCGGCCTGACGGGGACTGACCAGCGCAATGTTATGGTCGCCGCAACGTTGCTCGACCAACTCGACAAAGAGATCGGTCATCCGCATTGACTTCTCGCGGATGGCCTGCAGGTCTGCGCGCAGCATGATATCGATACCGATCTCGGCCAGGGAAAGGCTAACGACAGGCTGTGTGCCACTCAGCATCTGTCGAATATCGTTAGCCGGCCGGTAGTCCCGATCGAAATCGAACGGCTCGGCGTGACCAAACCAGCCGGTCAATGGCTGCAGGTACTTGCCGTGGTGGCGTTCGGCGGCGAACAGCAGAGCGGGACTGCCCGGCCCGCCGTTCAGGTATTTGTAAGTGCAAGCGACGGCGAAGTCGACGTTGCAGCCATTGAGATCGACGGGCATGGCGCCGGCGCTGTGGCAAAGGTCCCAGACGGCTGCGGCACCGACCGAGTGAGCACGTTCCGTTATTGCCGCCATATCGAGAATATTGCTGGTCTTGTAGTGGACATGGGTAATGCAAATAGCGGCAACATCCTCGTCGATAGCCGCCATGATATCGTCGGCTTCAGCGAACCTGATCGTGTAACCGTCGCCGAGCTGTGCGACCAGCCCCTGCACCATGTAGTTATTCGTCGGGAAATTACTGCCTTCCATGACGATGACCCGCCGGTCGGGCTGAATCTGTATCGCTGCCGCCAGCACCTTGTACAGGTTGATGCCGGTGGAATCAGTGACTACGACCTCGTTGGGCCGCGCGCCGACCAACGCCGCGATCTTGCGGCCCAGCGTCACCGGAAGCGCATACCAGCCCGCCGCATTCATGCTGCCGATCAGTCCGACGGCCCATTCCTTCTCCACGACCTGTCTGGCACGTTGCGCGGCTTCGCGGGGCATGGCGCCCAGCGAATTGCCGTCAAGATAGATAATCCCGTCGGGCAGGAAAAACTCGCCTCGAAACGGTGCCAGGGGATCTTCCTGGTCGAGCAGCTCCAGGTCGGTTCGGGTAGCAATCGCCATTCTTATGGTTAATTATCAAACAAGGGGTCAGAATCGCCGCTCAAGTATTCACACGCAATCAGTCAAATCACGTTTTGTTGTCAGGCGGCTGCCTGGAGGAGACGGTGAAATCACCCCCAACAAGAATTACGTTATTGTGGCTATGGTAGCTGAAGCGGGCCGGGAAATGGTCGACAATGCGGCTCGGGCGGGGCGCGAGGCGCTACAGGATGAGTGGAGCACTGCTTTATGACCTGGATACGGACAATCGCCTTCGAGAAGGCAAGCGGGAAACTCAAGAAGCTCTACGATCGGGTAAAGGGGCCGGACAACAATGTAGATAACATCATGCTTGCACACAGTCTGCGTCCACATACGATGGAAGGGCATATGACATTGTACAAATATGTGCTGCATCACTCGGCGAACACGCTTGCGAAATCGTATCTGGAGACAATCGGCGTCTATGTCAGTGTGTTGAATAACTGCGAGTATTGTATCGAGCATCATGCCGCAGGGCTTTCCCGCCTGCTGCAGGATGAGACACGGGCCAATGAAATTCGCCGCGCGCTGGAAGAGAACGCGCCCGCAAGGATTTTTCAGGGCAAGGAACTCGCGGGTTTGAGCTACGTGGAAAAGTTGACGAACGAACCGTCCGCGATTCATCTGTCTGACATAGACGAACTTCGCCAGGCTGGATTCGACGACGGCGAGATCCTCGAGATCAACCAGGTGTCGGCGTACTTCGCTTATGCCAACCGGACCGTACTGGGCCTGGGTATCGATACCGAAGGGGATATCATCGGCTTGTCTCCGGGTAACTCCGATGACACGACAAACTGGTCTCATCGGTAGCAGTAGCCGTACGCTGGTGATAGGTAAATCAACAAACAATGAACAAATACTTTTTCAAAGTAGCACAAGCGTCCGTCAGTGTAGCCGGTAGCGATCGTCGCTTTCCTGTCCACCGAATATATTGTGTCGGTCGTAACTATGCTGCGCATGCCCGGGAAATCGGCGCGGATCCCGATTGCGAGCCACCGTTTTACTTCATGAAACCTGCTGATGTAATAGCGAAGAGCGGTGCGACCATAGCGTACCCGCCACGCACAGAAAAACTGCATCATGAGATTGAATTGGTCGTAGCTATCGGGAAACCGGGGAAAGATATCGAGCGCTCGCGGGCACAGGAGCATATTTTCGGTTACGCGGTAGGCATCGACCTGACGCGGCGCGATCTGCAGGAAGTCGCGAAGGAAGAACGTCGTCCCTGGGATTCCGGTAAGAGCTTCGAGGGAGCGGCACCGATCAGCGCTATCCGCGGAGTCGACGAGATCGGGCATCCCTCGGTCGGTCGGATCTGGCTCGAAGTCAACGGAGACATCCGACAGGACGGCGATATCAAGGACATGATCTGGAACGTGCCCGAGACCATCGCTGAGCTCTCAACATTGTTTACGCTTGCGTCCGGTGACCTGATCTATACCGGTACGCCCGCCGGAGTTGGCGCCGTCACCCCGGGGGACAAGCTCACCGGTGGCATCTA
>JAPUKV010000147.1 GCA_027295475.1 Pseudomonadota bacterium | reverse complement strand
CCAATGCCTGACACTCCCTGGAGCATACGAATTTCCTGTGCAGCGAAATGGTGCCAGAGTATATAAAACTAGTACAAAACTGGGGCCGCGTTATGCTGCTCTCGACCTTAACCCGCGCGTCGCTGCTCGCCGGATGAACGCTGGCGCTGGCCTCTGTGGTAGTTCGGGGTTCCGGTACTTCTTTTCTTGCGTGCGCCGCTTCGCGCGCCTTTTCGTTGCCCGCTCGGCCGCTGTGAACGTCCTATCTGCACCGGTTCTGCCTTGATGCGCGGATCCGGTTCGTAGCCGGGGATGATCTCCTTTTCGATCTCGCATTTCAGCAGGCGCTCGATATCATTCAGGAGCTTCTGCTCATCGATGCAAACCAGCGAGACCGCATGGCCCTCTTGCCCGGCACGGGCAGTGCGCCCGATACGATGCAAGTAGTCTTCCGGAACGAACGGAAGTTCATAGTTGACGACGTGGGGCAAGCGATCGATGTCGAGACCGCGCGCGGCGATGTCGGTCGCGACCATTACCCGAACCTTGCCGGCTTTGAAGTCCCTGAGCGCGCGTGTCCGTGCAGCCTGCGTCTTGTTGCCGTGGATCGCCACCGAATTCAGGCCATCGGCCGTTAACTGGCCGGCAAGGCGGTTAGCGCCGTGCTTGGTGCGCGTGAAGACGAGGACCTGTTTCCAGTTCCCTTTGCCGATAAGGTGCGACAGCAGCTCGCGTTTGCGACGCTTGTCGACCGGATGCACGATCTGCCTGACCCGCTCCACCGCGGTGTTGCGTGCCGCAACCTGAATCTCGGTCGGTGCATTCAACAGATCGGCCGCGAGATGCCTGATCTCTTTCGAGAACGTCGCCGAGAACAACAGGTTCTGGCGCTCCTTCGGCATTACTTTGAGGATCTTGCGTATGTCGCGGATGAAGCCCATGTCGAGCATACGATCCGCTTCGTCCAGCACGAGTATCTGGATTTTGGACAGGTCGATGGTTTTCTGTTGCATGTGATCGAGCAGGCGACCGGGCGTGGCGACTACGACGTCGACACCCTTTTTCAATTTCGCAATCTGTGTATTGATGCTGACGCCGCCGAAGATTACTGCCGTCCTGAATGGCGTGTGGCGGCCGTAGTCGCGGATGCTCTCGCCGACCTGGGCTGCGAGCTCCCGCGTCGGTGTGAGAATCAGGGCGCGTACGCTTCGCCTGTTGTCAGGTGAAAGCTGCAGTCGCTGCAACAACGGCAAAGCGAAGCCAGCCGTCTTGCCGGTACCGGTCTGGGCACCGGCCAGGATGTCCCGCCCTTCGAGGACGAGGGGAATTGCCTGCTGCTGGATCGGGGTCGCTTCGCGATATCCCTTTTCATCGATCGCACGCAGCAATTCGGCCGACAGGCCGAGTTGATTAAATAACATTGATTTTGTACTCCAAGATCGCCTGACCCGATTGCATGGCATTTGCCGCGCAGGGTTCGGTCCAGGCTGGAAATTCTGAATGGTTCCGGAAGCCGCGGAATTGCGGGGCCGGAGTGATTGGCGCAGACCGAGGTGCGCCAGGACGCGGCGGACTATAACAGGTGTTTTACTAAATGGAAGGACAATGTGCTTTTTTTTCAATACAGGCGCGCTGCCCCTATCTGCCTCCGGACTTACGGTGCCGGTGTTCGCTTGCTTCGGTTATGGAGAGAGAACGCTTACGAAGTTACCACTGGCACGCCAATTCCGGGAATTTGCGCCACTGATATATAAGCGAAGAAAACGAACACCGGCACCAGTCTGTTCTAACTGCTCGCTGTGCGACGAAACTCCTTGAGTCCCCGAATCTGCAGGATCGCGAAGGTAAGTACAGCCAGCGCAGCGATATCAATCAGGATCAGGCCTGTTGCGGTGATCGACTGAAAATAAAGCGTAACGAGCACCACGCTGCCGACCACCCAGGCGATATCGCCACTGATGATGCCGGCGATCTCCCAGGTCCGGATGTTGCGGGTACGCACGATGTTCCCGAGTTGTAGCGCGAACACCGCCAGGAATCCGGCTACGGCATATACCTGGACAGCACTGGGCAGGCCAAGTTGTTCCGCCAGCCAGCCTCCCGCAGTGAACATGATGAGAGCCGAAAAGGCCGAGAACGCTGCGTTCAGCATTAATGCGCGTAGCAACAAGTGGTTATCCGATATCATGGCCTACCTCACTTTAAAATTATATAGTGCTTTAAAAATATATAGTGAAATGCTAGATTAGTCAACCATGGCAAAACGCAGCTACAGACAGAACTGTGCCCTGGCCCAGGCCAGCGATGTGATTGGTGAGCGCTGGTCCCTGCTTCTGGTCCGCGACCTGCTGGTTGGCCCAAGGCGCTTCAACGAACTGAGCCGGTCCCTGAAAGGCATTGGCAGCAACCTGCTTGCAGCAAGACTCAAGGAACTCGAAGCCGCCGGCATCATCGAGCGGCGAGCAAGCGATGCAGGCGGTCATCTCTATGCCCTGACGGAGGTCGGCCAGGCATTGGAGCCCGCCCTGCTGGCGCTGGTCCGCTGGGGCCTGCGCTACGGCCCCGGGAACCAGGAAGGTTTTCACCACCAGGACGACTGGGACCTCGTGGCCCTGAAAGCATTGTTTCAACCCGACCGGGTCGTTGATCTCTCAGTCAGCGTTCAGTTCAAGACCGAGGAATTCGCGGCGTGGATGGCAATCGATGACCAGCAGGTCACGATGGGACTCGGCGAAGCGCCAGAACCCGATGTCACGGTCAATGGCACGATCAAGGATCTTTTCACCGGCGCGGGATCGCCGGATGGGCTGTGCGTGTCCGACTCGCATGAAAAATTAGGGCAATTCATGTCCGCCTTTACCTTGCCCACGTAAACGAAGAAGCGATTCGAGCGTGTTCGACAATCGCCGGTAGGAGCCCGTCCTGACGGGCGATTGCAGCGGCTATTCGACCGCTAGCCCAAAAGCGCTTTGCGCCGGGCCTGGCTTTTTTCCGGCCAGTATTCCTTGCGGTCGTAGTATTCCGGAACGGCCGGCGTGCCTTCCGGAAGTATTACCCAGGGCTGTTTCGACGACGTATATATATGTATGTCGGGCGGCAGGCGGTCCGGGTCGTTGAGCGTGCCGACGCGCACGAAGCTGATCATGTCACCGAGGCCTGAGTAGTAGCTCCACAGCGCGATCCGGCACTCCGGACAACGGAGGATGTCCTGTCCTTTGCCGCTTGGTGAGGGAATGTGCATCGGTTCCACCCTGCCCTTCAACACCTCGAGACGATCCGATTCGATCAGGGCGTTGATGACGAACGCGGAGCCGGTTTCGCGCTGGCACCAGCGACAGTGGCAGCAGTGCACGAACATTGGTTTGCCGGTCATGCGGTAATGCACGGCAGCGCAGGTGCAGGCGCCTTCGAATTTGAGTCCCTGGTGTTCGGGCATGGATGCTATTCGCGGTTCGCGGGCATTTGAATCATGTCAGCTCTATGCCGATTCAGATATCGGCCAGCCTGACGATTTGCTTGCCGATGTTTTTGCCCTGCAACAGGTCGATGAAGGCCGACGGCGCGTTTTCGATACCTTCGGCAATAGTCTCGCGGTATTTGAGTTTTCCTTCCGCGAGCCATCGGATGGCTTTACTGACGTATTCCTTCCCGGCCTCCAGGTGATCCGTCACTATAAATCCCTGGATCGTGAGCCGCCTGCCGATAATGACCGTCATACCGCGCGGCCCGGGTTGCAACTCCTCGTCGTTGTAGGTGGAGATCATGCCGCAGAGCGCAATGCGGCCGAACTCCCGCATATTCCAAAGCACCGCTTCGAAGATCTCACCGCCAACGTTTTCAAAATCGACGTCGATGCCGTCGGGGCAGACTTCACTGATACTTTTCGGTAGCGATTGGCTCTGACGATAATTAAAGGCAGCATCGTAACCGAACTCCGCTTTGAGCAGGTCCACCTTGTCATCGGCACCCGCACAACCCGTCACGGTGCAACCATGCAGTTTGGCGAGCTGGCCGACCACGCTGCCGACCGCGCCTGAAGCCGCCGACACGAATACGGTCTCGCCGGGCTGCGCCTTGCCGATGGTGTGCAGGCCGACATACGCAGTCATGCCGGGCATGCCGAGAATGCCGAGGTGATATGACAGTGGTGCCGGGCCTTGCGGCACTTTGTGCAGTCCGGTTCCATCACTGAGCGAGTAATTCTCCCAGCCAAGCATGCCGGTGACAAAATCGCCCTCGGCATAGTCCTTGTTGCTGCTCGCGATTACCTCCCCGACAACGCCCGCCTGCAGCACTTCCCCGACCTGAAACGACGGCACATAGGATTTCGCCTTATTCATGCGTCCGCGCATGTAGGGGTCGACAGACATGAAGAGATTCCGGACCAGCAACTGCCCCTGTCCCACCTCTGGTACCGCCTCTTCGGTCAGCGTGAAATTGTCGGCCGTTACCCAGCCCGATGGCCGGCTCGCGAGTCGAACTTGTTTGTTCGTGGTCATGCTAATGCAACCGTGTCAAAGCAGATGCAAGTATTTTACCGGCCGGTAAGCGCATGGGTAATTTGAGCGACGTGCCGCAGATCGGCCCCACAGCAAGCACCGAATACATTGAGCCAGGGCATGGTTTTTGTCAGCGACTTGTATTGTTCTGCTAGCTCCACAGGATCGCCGTCGTCAAGCTCTTCGCAATCATCCAATTCGGCATGACTCAGCCGGGACGCATTACAACGCAAACCGTGAATACGCCTCGCCCAGCCCGTGTCACCGAGAACATGAAAGAAGTGATCCGGATGAGCACAATTCACC
>JAPUKV010000146.1 GCA_027295475.1 Pseudomonadota bacterium | reverse complement strand
GAGAGATCGAAAGCACGGCTACGTCTTTGAGGTGCCGGCAAGTAGCAGCGGCCCGGTTGACCCGGTGCCTCTCAGGTATATGGGCCGCTTTGTACACGAGGCAGCCGCCGTCAGTCCGCAGTCCGGTGTCGTTTATATGACCGAGGACCGGGTCCGCAGTCTGCTGTACCGGTTCATCCCGCATGAGCCCGGCAAGCTTCATCTCGGTGGTCAATTACAGGCGCTTTGCATTGCCGGCAAGCCGTCATTCGATACACGCAACTGGGCCGGCCAGGACAGGATGAAAACAGGCGAATGGCTGGAAACCTGCTGGATCAATCTGGAACAGGCTGACGGCGCCCGGAACGATCTTCGGCTGCGTGGTTTTGCTGCCGGCGCCGCGAGATTTGCGCGCGGCGAGGGACTTTGTTTCACCGGTGAAGAGTTTGTAATTACGGCCACCATTGGTGGACCGGAGCGGCTCGGTCAGGTTTTCGCCTACCGGCCCAGCCCGAGGGAGGCTCGTCCTGACGAACAATCCGAGCCTGGCGCTCTCGGCCTGATCGCCGAATCGACAACGGGCAGCGTGTTACGCCATGCCGACAACGTAACGATGAGCCCCTGGGGCGATCTGATCATTTGTGAAGACACAGCAAATCACTGTGGGCTCGTCGGCATCCGGCCGGATGGACAACAGTACCTGCTGGCCGACAACGCTTACACGAATTCGGAGCTGGCCGGCGTCTGTTTCTCTCCTGACGAGTCGGTTATGTTCTTGAATATTCAGGTACGGGGATACACACTCGCGATCACCGGGCCATGGCAAATCCTGGGTAGGATCGCGTCCTGACGGACCCCTACAACGCAGCAGCTCTCTTTTCAAGGATTGCGACGGCCGGCAGTTTCTTGCCTTCAATAAACTCCAGAAACGCACCACCACCCGTCGAGATGTAGGAAATCTTTTCGGCGACGCCGTACTTGTCGATCGCCGCAAGCGTATCGCCGCCGCCGGCAATCGAGAACGCCGGGCTTTCTGCAATCGCTTGCGCCAATGCTTTGGTACCCTCGCCAAACTGATCGAACTCGAAAACACCGACCGGCCCGTTCCAGATGATCGTTCCCGCGATTTTAAGAATTTCGGCGAACTGTGCGACCGTCTCCGGCCCGATGTCGAGGATCAGATCGTCCGGGGCAACGTCGCCGACTGATTTTATTTCGGCAGCGGCTTCTGCTGAAAACTCTTTCGCGGTTACTACGTCGACAGGAACCGGTATATCAGCGCGGTCTTCCTTGTTTGCTGCCAGTTCCCGCGCCATATCGACCATATCAGCTTCGTAAAGTGACTTGCCGACATCGTGTCCTGCGGCGGCAATGAATGTATTGGCAATACCACCGCCGACTATGAGTTGGTCGACGATATCGGCCAGCGAGTCGAGTACCGTCAGTTTGCTCGATACTTTCGAGCCGCCGACGATGGCGACCATCGGCCTGGCAGGTTTATCCAGTGCCTTCTTCAAGGCATCCAGTTCTGCCACCAGCAGCGGCCCGGCACAGGCAACAGCTGCGAACCGGGCGACGCCAACAGTGCTGGCCTGCACCCGGTGAGCGGTGCCAAATGCATCCATCACGAATACGTCGCAAAGACTGGCCATCCGCCTCGACAGGTCCTCGTCACAGGCTTTTTCTCCCGCGAGAAACCTGACGTTTTCGAGAAGCACGACCTGGCCCGGTTGGACGTCGACGCCATCGATCCAGTTTTTCTGCAACGGCACCTCAATCCCCAATAGTTGAGCGAGATGAGTTGCGACGGGCTGCAGTGAACACGCAGGGTCGGGTTCACCCTCCATGGGGCGGCCGAGATGCGACATGAGCATGACGGCCGCATTTGTCTCCAGCGCCTTTTTGATTGTCGGCAGCGCTGCCCGAATGCGTACATCGCTGGTAATTTTACCGTTCGCGATCGGTACGTTCAGATCCTCGCGAATCAACAGCCGCTGCCCCGAAAGATCGACCTCATCCATTTTGATGGCGGACATGGAGAAACTCCTCAGGCCAGCTGTTGAGCCCGATAGCGCCGTTTATCGTATTCGGGCCGTGTTACTTGGCGTTTACGAGGGCCACCGCCGTGTCGAGCATGCGGTTGGAGAAGCCCCACTCGTTGTCATACCAGGCGCAGACTTTGACAAGAGTACCTTCCATCACTTTTGTCAGGCCGGCATCAAAGGTAGACGACGCAGGATCGTGGTTGAAATCGATTGAGACAAGCGGCTCATCGTTGTAAGCCAGCACACCTTTGAGCTCGCCTTCGGCCGCCTCTTTCATGACGCTGTTGATTTCCTCGACGCTTGTTTCCCGCTCGGCAACGAAACTCAGATCGACTATCGACACGTTGAGCGTCGGTACCCGCATTGCGTAACCGTCGAGGCGGCCCGCCAGTTCCGGCAGCACGAGACCGACCGCCGAAGCGGCGCCGGTCTTCGTCGGTATCTGTGACATCGCTGCGGCACGCGCGCGTCGCAGGTCCTTGTGGAATACATCGGTCAGCACCTGGTCGTTCGTGTACGCATGAATAGTGATCATCAGGCCATGCTTCACGCCAATCTTCTCGTGCAGCGGCTTCACGAGGGGAGCGAGGCAGTTCGTGGTACAGGACGCATTCGAGATCACGGTATCGCTGGCTTTCAAAATGTCGTGATTGACGCCATAAACAATCGTCGCATCGACTCCGGTGCCTGCCGGCGCCGATATGATGACTTTCTTTGCGCCACCCTCGATATGTGCCATCGATTTTTCTTTCGATGAAAAAAAGCCCGTCGACTCGAAAACGACATCCACGCCGAGGTCGCCCCACGGCAATTTTGCGGGATCCCGTTCCGCCAGCACTTTGATGCGGTCACCGTTGACGATCATGCCATCGCCTTCGACTTCGACTGTGCCCGGGAACCGGCCGTGTGTCGTGTCGCGCCGCGTCAGATGCGCGTTGGTATTGGCATCCGCCAGATCGTTAACAGCAACAATCTCCAGCTCCGATCGCCTGTCTCCCTCATAAAGCGCACGCAATATGTTGCGGCCGATTCGACCATAACCGTTTATGCCGATCTTGATGGTCATTTATATCTCCCAATAAATTCAGTGTTTATTTGTTCGCGATGACTTCTTTTACGACACGAACGACATTTTCAGTCGAAAAACCGAAGTGCTCGAATAGTTCGGGCGCCGGCGCAGATTCGCCAAAACGGTTAATGCCGATAACCTGGCCGTGATCTCCGGCGTATCGCCACCAGGTCTCGGTGACACCGGCTTCCACTACAACCCTGGCGGTAATTTCAGGTAGCAGAACCTGCTGCCGGTAATCAACTGGCTGCGAATCAAAAATGTCGGTACAAGGCATCGACACGACGCGGACGGCAACGTCATCATCCGACAGTGCATCGGCCGCAGACATCGCAAGCGCCACCTCGGAGCCTGTGGCGATCAGAATCACGTCGGGCGTGCCGTCCGTATCTTTCAGTACATAGCCACCACGCCCGATCCGCTCGATCTGCTCTGCAGTGCGGGACTGGTGCGGCAGTCCCTGCCTTGTCAACACGAGGCTCGTCGGACCATCCATTCTCTCGATGGCATCTTTCCATGCAACCGCGGTCTCTACCGAGTCGCAGGGCCGCCAGACCCGCATATTGGGCATTATCCTCAGGCTGGCGACGTGTTCGACCGGTTGGTGCGTCGGTCCATCCTCGCCAAGGCCGATCGAGTCGTGTGTATAGACAAAGATATTTCGTATTCGCATTAACGCGGCCATGCGCAACGCGTTTCTGGCGTAATCCGAAAACACCAGGAACGTGCCTTCGTACGGTATGACGCCGCCGTGAAGTGCCATGCCATTACAGATAGCAGACATGCCGAATTCGCGTACGCCGAAGTAGATGTAGTTGCCAGATGCATCGTCTCCCGTAATCGGAACGGAATTCGCGTGTTTCGTCAGATTCGATCCGGTCAGGTCGGCGGAGCCACCGGCCATTTCGGGCAACGCAGGTGCAAACGCATTGAGTGCGACCAGGGATGCTTTGCGGGTCGCCATATCGGCGCCTGCACTATCGATTTCCCTTATTACATCCGCCGCGAACCCGGCCCAGTTTGCGGGCAACTCACCCTGCATGCGTCTCAGAAACTCTTTAGCGAGATCCGGATTAGCTTCTTCGTATGCTGAAAACATGTCCGACCATTGCGCCTCCTGCTGCGCACCGCGGTCAGTGGCATCCCAGGCTGCTTTGATCTCATCGGGAATTTCGAACGGCGGAAAATTCCAGCCAAGTTCTTTTCGGCTGGCCTCGACCTCTTCCACCCCCAATGGGGCACCGTGTGTATCGGCGGTTCCCTGTTTATTAGGTGCACCGTAGCCGATGACCGTCTTGCAGCAAATCAGTGTCGGTCGCCCTTCGTCCACGATAGCCTGGTCGAGCGCTTTTGCAACGGCATT
>JAPUKV010000145.1 GCA_027295475.1 Pseudomonadota bacterium | reverse complement strand
GTTGCCTCGGGGTCGATCCTGAATAGCGGCGAGTGATGTTCTGCCCAGGAACCAGAGGCGAGTTGCTCCGGAGGTGTCCCGCCGACTTCGAAATAGACACTCGGAATCGGCGGCTGGATATTTACGAGGTCCGGGAAGTCTTCCGCACCCATGTCGGATTGGTACCAGTCGACAAATGCACCTGGTCCCATACCCGCCAGCATCGCGGCTCGGACACGATGCGCCAAAGCAGCGTCGTTGGTTGTGGTCGGCGCACCGTCGCCCGCAATAATTACTTCCGGCAGCGAGTCCTCCGCAACGCCTGCAGCGCGAGCCGTCTGGATAGCTACGCGCTCGATGCTTTCCAGCAAGAAGGCCCGTGTTTTCTCGGTATTCGCACGAACCGTGATGTCCAGTTGCGCCCGGTCGGATATTACATTCGGCGCGGTACCGGAATGGAAGGCGCCAACGGTAATCAGAGCGGGTTCCATCGGCGAAATCTCTCGTGTCACAATCGACTGCAGCGCTAACACGATCTGACTTCCGATTAACACAGGGTCTTTGCCCATGTGCGGAGCCGCACCATGCGTTGCAACGCCGTGAACGATGATACGCACCGTATCCGCACTGGAGTACATGAGCCCGTCGCTAAAAGCGATTTTTCCGGCCGGGTATTTCGCAATAACATGTAGAGCCAGGGCGTAATCCGGACGTCCCACCCTGTCATACAAGTTATCCAGCACCATTCCTTTGGCGCCGCCCAATGCCTCTTCCGCCGGCTGACCAAGCAAAAGCAGCGTGCCGCGCCACTGGTCTTTCATCTCGACCATGCGCCGAGCAACGCCGACTAAACTGGTTATATGCGTATCATGCCCGCAGGCATGCATAACCGGCATTTCAACACCTTCCCGATTGATCTGGTACACGTTGGATGCATACTCAAGACCCGTTTTTTCCTGCACCGGCAGACCATCCATGTCGGCGCGAATCAATAGCACCGGCCCATCGCCATTCTTCATTGTGCCAACCAAACCGGTTTCACCGATGTTGCGGGTCATGTCAAATCCCAACGCCTCCAACTCTTGGGCCAGTCGATCAGAGGTTTTGAATTCCCGTAATGACAGCTCCGGGTTTGCATGGAAATATTTGAACAAAGCTTCGAGGTACGGATAGTCGGCTTCAACTGCATCCTGCAAAGGTGATGCGATAACCCATGACGATGTCATTGCAGCGACGATCATTACGTTCAGAAAAGTGAAAATTGTTTTCAATCCGAGCCTCCAACTGCTGTATGACCATGCCAAAGGCGGTGGCACGCATGGTCGGTCTGTACCGGGCACCTATTCAGGTCTTCCGGACCTGTAGAAGTGAATTTCAACTCTCTCCACAGTCGCCAGACCTTCACCAACGGCGTCATCGATGAGTGGAAGAAACGACTGTATCTTCTCCTCGGTATCGACGATCTCGACCACGAGTGGAAGATCATTCGACAGACGCAGGATCTTTGCTTTGTGTAGCCGACTGTGGGCGCCGTAGCCCTCCAGTCCTCGTAGCACCGTTGCCCCGGCCAGTCCATTTTCCCGCGCCTGGCGAACGATCCACTCGTAGAGCGGCAGTCCCTCGTGTCTGTCGTTCTCCCCGATGAAGATGCGGAGGAGCTTGCCCTGCTTCGGAAGAGTCATGGTCAGCCTACCTGAGTGTTGTCAATGCATAGCCCAGCCACACCAAAGCGAGACCCAGGACGACGTGTACCCCGACGTTCGCGGCGACCCGAAGGTATTCAGCGTCGCGGAGCATCGCGAACGTCTCGTAGCCAAACGTCGAGAATGTCGTGAAGCCACCAAGAACTCCGATGAGGGCGAAGGTACGGAACTCCGGCCCGAACAACTGCCGGGACTCGGCGAGCCCGGCGATCACTCCGATTGCGCAGCAGCCCAAGAGGTTGACCGCCATGGTTCCGTACGGGAAGGTCGCGAAAGGGACTTGCCGGTGCACCAGCCCGCTAAGACCGTATCGCGCGAGAGCGCCGATGAAGCCTCCCGAACCGACCATGGCCGCGTTGATCAGTGTCGCCTTCAAGCTTGCCTCCACTATTGCGCCGCTGTCCGGTTAGCGGCTTAGCTTACTGGTGCCCAGTGTCTGGTGCGACGTTCGCAAATGCAAGCTGCGTGACAGAGACACGGGCGGCTGCCGCAGAACCCGACGGCTACCAGTTGCGCCACAATTTGCAACGAATACGTAAGTAATTCTCGACAACCACTCATCCAGAATGGACTCTGGTCGGGCATTCAACGCGGGCAACGCGCCAACGATACCCGCTTTGCACTGTGCCAGGACCATCTCCGGCCCTGACACGATAAACATCGGTGCTCCTGTGAGTGGAGTGCGGAGTCTGCCCGTGAGTAAAGCAGAGAGTGACATTCAAAACTTCTTGTCGGACAAAGCTATGAACAGCCCTTGAGCATGTCAAATGACGAATACAAAAACGGCCGCATGCTATCACGGCCCAGGCGTGTCTGGCGTCACACTGCAAATGACAACGCAAGGGACACAGTACGGGTCCGATTCCCTGCAAAACAGAAGAAGAAATCCTGAAGCGGCCATTCAGGCAAGCATGAAACTCGCTTCGCAATCAGCGATCAAAATATCGTCTGCAGTGGTTCTGGCTTCACCTTTCAAAACGACCAGGCGGCGGCGTTCCTGTTCTATCCAGCCAGTGAGATTAATTGTCTGGCCGACTTCGAGCGGCCTGCGGTAGCGGATCTCGCACTTCGCAGTGTGTGCTTTGATATCCTGCAAATAGAGAACATTCGCCATCACGTCGTCCAGTGCCGAATAGATTATCCCGCCGTGCACCGTGTTCTTGTAACCAACATGATTCTCGTCCGGTGTAAAGACGCCGGTACACTTGCCGTCCTGCATTTGAAAACTGATGCGTAGTCCGATTGGGTTGTCCACCCCACAGGCGAAGCACATCGTTGCGGATGCCGCCAGAGATTCGCTCGTCAAGTTCCTTTCTCCCATTGTTATCTGATTTGGCCGGAATCGTGACTAAATAAATTCCGGATACTCGGGGACCCACCGATACTCGTCGATGCTCGCCTGCATTTCATCCGAACTCATTTTTTTGGCAACCCCATCCAGCACGGCCTGATTGGCGACAGCAAGTCCGACTTCGCCACTTACATCCCACAATCTTGTTACTTCCGGCATCAGGCAGCCATCCGACAGCTCTGTGCTGGTCAGACTATCGGCAAGGGCGACTGCGGCCGCTGCGATCATGCCGTCGGTTATCTGTAATGCACCACTGACCACTGTCCCAAGGCCAACTCCGGGGAAAATAAATACGTTGTTAGCCTGTCCGATGCGTCGGACCGTGCCTCGAATCGGTACGTCCTCGAACGGACTCCCCGTTGCGATGAGAGCTTGACCATCGGACCAGCGCAGAATCTGCTCCGGTTCGGCTTCGCTGATCGACGTGGGATTCGACATGGGCAGAATTACGGGGGTGCTGACTGCATCAGCCATTGCGCGAACGGTGTCTTCATTGAATGCGCCGCCTTGTCCTGATGCGCCAATCAGAACAGTTGGCCGATAATTTTGGACGACCTTATGCAGCTCTCTGCGGTCTGTATCACTCAGTTCCAGCTCTTGCACCATATCTTCCGGCCAGGACAATTCTCTCTTGTAGTCATCTACCGCTCCGCGGCCCTCGCTGATTATGCCCTTGCTGTCCATGACGAGAGTGGCCTGTTGCAGATCGCTGCCAGCCAATCCGTCAAACTGCAACTGGCTGCGCAATTGCCGCGCAATGCCGAGTCCGGCAGCGCCGGCCCCGTAAATCAGAATGCGACTATCTTCAAGTGCGGCACCTGTTATTTTGCAGGCGGCCAGTACACAGGCAAGCGCCACTGCACCGGTTCCCTGAATGTCATCGTTGAATGACGGAGTCTGCTCCCGGTAACGATCCATGATGCGCAAAGCGTTGTCTTTGCGGAAATCCTCCCACTGAATCACTACCTTCGGAAATACTTTGCGCGCCGCCGTTACGAATTCGTCGACCAGCGAATCGTATTCATCTCCACGAAGTCGCCTCTCGCGCCAACCGAGGTACAGCGGATCGTCCAGCAATGATTGATTGTCCGTTCCGACATCGAGGCTGATCGGCAGAGTCCGTGCGGGGTGGATGCCTGCGCCTACGCAATAGAGTGAAAGCTTGCCAACACTGATGGCCATGCCGCCGACGCCCTGATCGCCAATGCCGAGAATCGATTCGTTGTCCGTGACAACCATTAGTTGAACATCGCTGAACGATGCGGCTGTTCTCAATACGTCCTCGACACGCCCACGAAGATCCGGCGTGATCCAGATGCCGCGGGCGCGACGGAATACCCGACTGTAATACTGGGATGCTTTGCCGACCGTCGGCGTATAGACGATTGGCAGAAGCTCTTCAAGGTGCAGACTTAGCACCTTGTAGAAAAGGTGCTCGTTGCGGTCTTGCAGGGCTGCCAGGCCGATATGCCGCCCGACCGGGTCCGGATTAAAGCAAATTGACCCGTAGACGCGTTCGGCCTGAGTTTCGATAGTGTTGTGCTGCGATGGCAGCACTCCGACGAGGCCGAATCGCTCACGCTCTTCCTGGGTGAACGCCGTTCCCTTGTTGAAAAGCGGATATCTGAGCAGCGAAGGGCTGTGGAACGGGACTTTCAATTGGTCACCCTTGGCCGTCCGCTTGAGGTCAAACTTTTTCATTTGCTTCAGTCAGCGTGCTGAGACGGGGCCACTAAACCCCCCGACCCCGCTTGTGTCAAGCGCATAAGCAGATCTACTGAACCTCGCGATCGATGACGATCGAAATCTCCCCGGATTCGGCAGGACGGACAATCTCTTCGCCGTACCAGTCGCCCGGCTGTGCAATGGGCTGGCCTGACAGCGATATCCTGGCAATGACCTCGAGCTCCGAAAATCCTGACAATAATCTGCCCGGTATCATCGCGTCGGAATCGCTCAGCGCGACAACCGCAGGAAATTCGGCGACACGTCGCCTGACAGCCGCGATCGGTGGCGATGGTTGCGCCGGATCTCGCACGATAATAAAAACGGTGGCATCCGCTGCAACCGCCTGCTCGGCTGCAGGCGCCAGCTCGATCGCGGCCGAGACAATTGCAGCGATGGGCGCGTCCTGAACGGGCATTTCTTCACCGCGCAACTCCGCGATTCGCTGCTGCAATATCTCCTGAATTCCTTCCGGTGGCGACAGCGCAAGTAAGGTCTCCCATCTGTCGGCAGCAAGGAAACGTTCGCCCCGCTCTATCGCTACCAGACCGCCGTAGAAGAGTGCCTTAGAGTTATTGGGTGAAGTCGCAATAGCGTTTTCGAACAGTTCGCCGGCGCGACCCGTCAATGTGCCCGGGTCCTGCATCCAGACAGCTTCGCCGAGATCGACGAGTGTCTGCCCGTTCGAACCCGCTTCTATTCGCACCGCGCGGTCAAAAGCCTCGATCGCTTTTTCGTAGTTACGAAGTTGAAAATAGGAACGTCCCAGCATTTTCCAGCCGGCCAAATCGTCGGGCTTGTCACGTAACCGTTGGTCCAGACCGGCGACCATCTCTTCGATACTCGCCCTGTCCGATCCCGCCGATTTCCCCTGCGGCGTGCCGATAAAAGCATACATTCCGGCAGACAAGGCGAGCACCAGTACGATCGCGGCAAGCGACTGCAGCGACAGGCGTTTCTCATGCCGAATGAGCGGCCAGACCACGACGATGGTGGCGGCAATGAGCATGATGCCGAGGAACAGCCAGATCATGAGCTAGCCTGCCGCCTGATCGGTATCGGAATCGTCGTCGATCGGCATCGCCATCCGGCCACGCACCACGTTGAATGCAACAAGACCGCCGACGATAATCAGTAAGAATGGCGCAATCCAGAGCACCAGTGTCTTGCCGCTCATCCGTGGGCGGTAAAGCACGAAGTCACCGTAGCGAACGACCAGAAAATCATATATCTCTGCGTCGGTCATGCCCTCAGTCAGCATTCTTCTGATTTCCCGCCGCAGATCATCGGCAAGAAACGCATTTGAATCCTTGATCGTCTGATTCTGGCAAACGAGACAGCGAACCTCTGAGGTGATTTTCTCGTAGCGTGCCTGCATTTTTGGATCGTCAAATGCATTTCCGGCATCGATCGCATAAGCACAACCGGCAGCAAGAACCACGAGCAAAGCAAGCCAGTCCCGCTTCATTGCACACTCCCCTTCGCGGCGAGAATTCTGGGCTGAAATTCTCTTAGCCAGACTTCTTCGGTCATTGGACTTATGTGCTTGTAAAGAACGATGCCATCGGGGCTGATCAGAAACGTCTCCGGTGCGCCGTAGACGCCGAAGTCGATACCGACCCGCGCGTCTTCATCGAAAGCGCTGGCGACATACGGGTCGCCAAGCTGCCGCAGCCAGGCCAGCGCATCACCGCGGTGGTCGCGCCAGTTCAGGCCGTATATCGGGATGTCCGTCTCGGATGCGAGCTTCAGGAGATAGTCGTGTTCCTGCCGGCAACCGACGCACCAGGTGGCCCATACATTGACCAGCGCCATCTGGCCCGCATAGTCGTCGCTGCCGACGGTTCGAGCCGGGTCCTTCAGGCTAGGCAGTTCGAACTCCGGTGCCGGTTTGTTGAGGAGCGGAGAAGGCACCTCGGTTGGATCGCGGCTAAGCCCGATGACAAACACCGGAATCATGATTGCAACCATGATTAATGGTGCGAGGTAGCGTGACATCAGGCGGGTTGCCGTCCCAGCGAAGGCTTTTCAGTAGTCTTCACAGCGCCTTTCGCGAATTGATAGCGGCGGTCACTGGCCGCAATGATGCCGCCGAACGCCATGATGAGGGCGCCCAGCCAAATGAAGCGGATCATTGGCTTGTATTGCAGCCTTACACTCCAGGCGCCGTTGCCCAGCGGGTCGCCAAGCGCGACAAACAGATCCCTGTTCCAGCCCGCCAGAATGCCAGCTTCGGTCATTGGGCTTTGCTGCACGAGGTAGGTTCTTTTTTGTGGTCGCAATTTGCCGATGAAATTGCCGTCCTTGCGGATATCTATTTCACCCTCGAGCGCCTGAAAGTTCGGCCCCTGGACATTTCGCAGTTCGCGGAGTTCGAAACTGAAGCCCGCAACATCCACACTTTCCCCGGGCGCCATCCGCAGGTCAGCTTCGACACTGAACGCCTGCACGATCGAGATGCCCAGCACGAAAATCCCGACGCCGAAATGTGCAATTGACATTCCAAACGCAGACCGTGTTATGCGGGGTGTGCCGGGGGAGCGCCGCCACGAGCGTATGGGTTGAATCATTGAGGTGGCCATAATCCAGAATGCGGCGATGACACCAACCGTCACGAGAATACCGAAGCGGCCATAAATCAGCGCCGGAATACTCAGGCCGGCGACCAGCGCAATAATGGCGGGTACTTTCAGTTGCTTGATAAGTGCGTGCCAGTCCTGACTGCGCCAGGCCGTGTGCATACCGACGCCGATAAGCAACAGCAGCGGCAGCATCGGGATGGCAAAGGCGATTTCGAACCAGGGTGCCCCGACCGAGATCTTGCCTGCCTGGAAAACATCGGCGATCAGCGGTGCCAGCGTTCCAAACAAAATCAGGGTCGCGGCAATCACGAGCAGCACATTATTCAGCAGCAGGAATGTCTCCCGCGACAACGGCCTGAAGCCGGCGTCTGAGTCGAGTGCCGGCGCCCGCCAGGCGTAAAGCAACAGCGCGCCACCGATCGCGACGCCGAGGAAAATGAGAATAAAAAGACCGCGCGCCGGATCGGTCGCAAATGCATGCACCGACACGAGAATGCCGGATCGTACGAGGAAAGTGCCGAGCAGGCTCAAGGAAAAGGCCGATATTGCCAGCAGCAATGTCCAGCTCTTGAACAAGCCGCGCTTCTCAGTAACTGCAAGTGAGTGAATCAAAGCGGTACCGGCCAGCCAGGGCATGAACGAGGCGTTCTCGACCGGGTCCCAGAACCACCAGCCGCCCCAGCCGAGTTCGTAGTAAGCCCACCAGCTGCCAAGTGCAACGCCGACGGTCAGGAAAAGCCACGCCCATAGTGTCCACGGCCGCGTCCAGCGCGCCCAGGCTCGATCGAGATTCCCGCTCAGCATCGCAGCGACCGCGAACGCATACGCGACCGAGAAGCCCACGTAACCCATGTAAAGGATCGGTGGGTGTATGGCCAGGCCCGGGTCCTGCAATAACGGGTTCAGGTCAGCGCCGTCCGCCGGTGCGGAAATTCGCTCAAACGGGTTCGAGGTCAGCAGCGTGAACAGCATGAAGCCGCAACTCAACAAACCAAGGACGCCGAGGACACGCGCGGCGAAAGACTCCGGCAAGTCCCTGCTGTAGCGGCCAACGGCGACGGTCCAGACCGACAGAATCAGAATCCAAAGGAGTAGCGATCCCTCATG
>JAPUKV010000144.1 GCA_027295475.1 Pseudomonadota bacterium | reverse complement strand
CTGTCCGTCTTCAAACAAATGTGTAAGCCGTCAGCACCTATGGAACAGATTTAGTTCTGGTTTAGAGGAGTGTTTTTGTTCATCCTAACCTGAGGAGTTGAGATGAAGCAGAGACCAGCAGGACGACCTTCGTCGTCAGAACAGATCATTCGTGACATCAAGCGCAAGACGCGTAAGCAATACAGTGCGAAGGAAAAAATACGTATCGTACTTGATGGCTTGCGTGGCGAAGACAGCATTGCGGAGTTGTGTCGACGAGAAGGTATTGCCCAAAGTCTGTACTACAAATGGTCCAAGGACTTCATGGAGGCCGGCAAGAAGCACAATTCGCGAGGTACCCTCGGCGCGGACTGAGTGTGCGATGGCTTCGACCCTTGCGGTCCGTCGGCGGGCTGACTACCGGTCCGATGCCTTTGTCGCGGCTGGCCTGGTCGAGACCCGTCAGGATGCGGTCGGCCGACAGCAGTTTTTGCTGCAATGCGATTGACGTTTTCATTTCGCCTCTCAGGACAGGCGAAATGTCCGCAATTCTTAGGCGCTTTGCCACTGCGTCCGGTAAACTACGCTGCGGCAGATAAGCCGCTGAAAGAGCGGCGTTTGTGCGTTGCCGATAAAGCGTCCGATATCATCGAATTACCAAGCATGCGCCGGGGGGCGGATGGCCGAATCCAGCAAAAGCCCTGACCAAGATGGTCTGCCGCCTGGCAGGCAGCATTCGTACAACAGTGACGAATTGCTGGCATGTGCGCGTGGCGAGCTATTCGGCCGGGACAACGCCAAGTTACCGATGCCGAACATGCTCATGACTGACCGGATCACCCGGATCACGAACACCGGGGGCAAATTTGACAAGGGCGAGATTACGGCGGAACTGGATATCCGGCCGGATCTCTGGTTCTTTGACTGCCACTTTGTCGGCGACCCGGTCATGCCCGGTTGTCTCGGGCTTGATGCACTTTGGCAGCTCGTCGGTTTCTTCATGGTCTGGGCCGGTTACCCGGGAAGGGGCAGGGCGCTTGGCGTCGGCAAGGTCAAATTTACTGGACAGGTATTGCCCACAGCCAAACTCGTAACTTTTCAGATTGACTTCAAGCGGCTGATTACTCGCAAGGTGACGCTCGCCATCGCCGATGGCTCAGTCGCGGTAGACGGCAGGCATATATACACGGCGGAAGATTTGAGAGTCGGCCTGTTCAAATCGACGGATAATTTTTAGGGCGCAGTGATGATGAGACGTGTGGTCATAACCGGCATCGGTGCCGTCTCCTGTCTGGGTAATAGCAAGGAAGACGTCCTGGAGTCACTGAAAGAGGGCCGCTCCGGCATCAGTTTCAACGAGACGTTTAAAGAGATGGGGCTAAGAAGCCAGGTCTGCGGCAGCGTCGATATCGACTTCAGCGAACACATCGATCGCAAGGTGCGCCGGTTCATGGGTGACGCCGCAGCTTACGCCTACATTTCTATGCAACAGGCGATTGATGACGCCGGCCTGGAAGAATCTGATATCTCCAATACCCGATCCGGTCTGATCGCCGGATCCGGCGGCGCATCGACCGAATATATCATTGCCAGTGCGGATATCACGCGTGCGAAGGGCGTTCGCCGGATAGGTCCGTACATGGTGCCGCGGACAATGGGCAGCTCAGTCTCTGCCTGCCTTGCTACGCCGTTCAAAATTAGAGGCCTCAATTACTCGGTAACCTCTGCCTGTGCGACGAGCGCACACTGTATCGGCATTGCGATGGAGCAAATCCAGTACGGCAAGCAGGATCTGATTTTTGCAGGCGGGGGTGAAGAGGAGCACTGGTGCCTCGCCGGTCTTTTCGATGCGATGGGTGCGTTGTCGTCGAAATACAATGACGATCCGACAAAAGCATCGAGGCCCTACGACCAGAACCGGGACGGATTCGTGATCGCCGCCGGCGCGGGCATGGTCGTTGTTGAGGAGTTCGAGCACGCGAAGGCACGCGGCGCGAAAATCTATGCTGAAATAACAGGCTATGGTGCGACATCGGACGGCCATGACATGGTTGCGCCGTCCGGCGAGGGTGCCAGGCGCTGCATGGAATTAGCGCGCTCGACGGTCGATGTGCCAATCGATTATATAAACACGCATGGTACCAGTACGCCGGTCGGTGATACCTGCGAGCTACAGGCGATGCGCGACGTATTCGGCGAAGAGGTTCCAAGATTCGCTTCGAGTAAATCCATGTGCGGTCATTCACTGGGCGCAACCGGCGTGCATGAAGCAATTCATTGCCTGCTGATGCTGGAGCATGACTTCATCGCGCCGTCAATAAATGTCACTGACGTGGACCCGGCGGCCGAAGGCATGCCGCTTGTCACGAAACGGATTGACAATGCCGGCATCAGGACGGCCATGACCAATAGCTTTGGTTTCGGTGGTACGAACTCGACCTTGGTCTTGCAACGGATATAAGCACATTATTGAAGTTCGCCCGTCCCGACGGGCGAATCAATAAAATTCAGTCCGCGTCGATCGCGTTACACCGAATAACGTTGCGGACGTACTGCATCCTGACAGGCGATACAAGACGAAGATGAAGTCATGTCAATAGAGACCATCAGTGAGCACGGCTGCTTTGGTGGCAAGGTCGGCTTCTATCGTCATCGCTCATCCGTCAACAGTTGCGACATGCGATTTGCGGTTTTCGTGCCGCCACAAGCTGTAAACACAAAAGTACCTGTGCTGACGTTTCTTTCCGGGCTCACCTGCACGGAAGAGACCTTCATGATTAAGAGCGGGGCACAGCGAATCGCAGCCGAGCTTGGGCTGATGCTCGTTTCACCGGACACGAGCCCGCGCGGTGACGAAGTGCCGGACGACCCGGACGGCGCCTACGATTTCGGGATCGCCGCCGGCTTTTATCTCAACGCGACCGAAGCGCCGTGGTCGGCCAACTTCCAAATGTACGATTACGTGACCAAAGAGCTGCCGGAAATCATATTTGCAGAATTCCCGGGCGACAGGGATCGTCAGGGCGTCTTCGGACACTCGATGGGTGGTCACGGCGCCCTGACCATAGGCCTCAGGAACCCGGACACATTCAGATCGATTTCGGCGTTTGCACCGATCTGTAGCCCGATTAATTGCCCCTGGGGGCAGAAGGCCTTTTTGAATTATCTTGGCGCCGATCAGTCGTCATGGACGGAATACGATGCCACCGAGCTGGTCAAGGGCCTTGGCGACTCACGCCCGCAGAATAAAATCCTTATCGATCAGGGGCTTGACGATCAATATCTCGAGCAGGAACTGCACCCCCATCTGTTCGAGGCCGCCTGCACCGAGCGTTCGGTCGATCTCGAATTACGCCGGCACGAAGGCTACGATCACGGTTATTACTTCATTTCCACACACATGAAAGACCAACTGGAGCATCACTCAAGCCTGCTCGCCATGTGAATTTGCTGGCCCACCGTTCCGCCAGCGAGCATCTTGATTCCCGTCAATTAGGTAATACTACGTATAGGTCAGTGGCCGGAAAGCCATTCTGATACGGCAATGTATAATTTTCGGAATCTCCCGGGCTGATGTACCCCCGAGCACATAAGAGCAACGGAATGAATCTGCCGCCAGACGTCGCGAACGAAGTTCTGCATTCATCGACAGAGGCCATTGTCGTCGTTAACGACGACGGGTTCGCCTGGAATCAATAAAATCACCTACGCGGGCTGCCGGAAACCTGCGTGATGCAGGCAAGCACCTGGCGCCTGGCCTATACTTGACCACAGGTAAGTAAATTCCGATATCGCCTAAGCAACACGCCTTATTCACATCGGTTCGGCATGGCAATACGATAGCCACAATGGCCACAAGACATCGCTAGAGCCCGACTTCGACAGGTGTAAGCATGCATAAAATCTCTCGAATAATGTGTGTTATCGATCCGACGACAGCCGACCAGCCCGCTATGCGTCGCGCTGCGTGGCTTGCCAGGAACGTGGGGGCAGAACTGGATTTATTCGTTTGTTACTACAACGAGTACCTGAGTGGCGACCGCCTTTTTGATTCACCCTCCCTGGAAAAGGCCCGGCGCGAAGTCATCGGTGGTCACGAAAAGCACCTCGAAAAACTTGCGGAGCCGTTACGCAGCTCCGGACTGGTCGTGCGCACTGCGGCGATCTGGGATCACCCGCTTTACGAGGGCGTCGTTCGGCGTGCACACGCGATCGGCGCCAATATCGTATTCAAGGATACGCATCACCATGCGGCGTTGACGCGCGCACTGCTTACGAATACCGACTGGAATCTTATTCGCACCTGCCCCGTGCCCCTGTGGCTCGTCAAGCCGCACGAGATGGCCGACACGCCGGTATTTGTAGCCGCGATCGACCCCTTGAATCAACATGACAAGCCGGCCGCACTCGATGATGAAATTCTCGACCTCTCGAAGTTGCTGGCCGAGGAATCGAACGGTGAGGTACACGCATTTCACTCCTATGACCCGCGGATCGCCGTCGCGACAGCCACGGCCAACGCCTATATTCCCATTTCTCTGCCATTTGACGAGATTGAGAAGCAAATGCATGAGCAGCACGAGAAGCGTTTCAACGAGGTGACGGAATTTCATGGCCTCGATGACAAGCACGCACACCTCGTCGCCGGCCTGACGCACGAAGAGTTGCCTATCATGGCGGAAAAGATACATGCCGACGTCATCGTGATGGGTGCCGTCGCGAGAAATCGCTGGAAGCGGCTCTTCATCGGGGCCACGGCCGAACGGACCCTCGAGTTCGTCCCCTGCGACCTCTTGATCGTCAAGCCGGACTGGTTCCACACCCCGGTCGAGATGTCCAGCGACCAGGCCGCGTAGGCAAGAGCAGGTCGCACGCAGCCCGCGATACACGCGTTTCCCAGCCGGTACTGTGCCAGCGATCAGGTGGCCATGTGCATACGCGCAAGATTAGCGAGTGATCATGTCTGCATTTTATCCATGACTCTTGCGCGATGAATCTCGACTGTGCGCTGGCTGACTCCGAGTTCGTATGCAATCACTAATCATGATACTTATCCACAAACGTTGGCGATCAGTGTTGTGTCCGCCGCAGTGCCCTCGCTCAGTGTAGTAGGATATCGGCAAATGGGGCTGTAAGAGAATAGGGTATTGGTGTAAATGCATTCACTCGTTCATTTGGCATTGATCTGGGCCGCCGTTCTTGCTGCTGCAGTTGCGGCAAAAAAGACCCGCCTGACGCCGGTATTTTTCTACCTGTTTATCGGCTTCCTGCTGGTCAACGTCGGTGTTCTGCCGAAGCAATCTGGCCCCTTCATTCGCGAG
>JAPUKV010000143.1 GCA_027295475.1 Pseudomonadota bacterium | reverse complement strand
GGCAGTTCAACCAGGTTAACGCCATATCGGGTCAAGCCGAAGACGTCTCCGAGCACACGCTTGCGTCTGGATACGACATTCTGTCTGAAGGGCTCCGGGTAAGTGGTGCCGGTACGAGGCTCAATTTCTTCGGGATCGATTGCACCCTTTTGCGATTTGCTCATGGTGATTCCTCAAACTTAGCCGTTACCTGCGGCAAGCATACTATCCCGAATTTCACTGCGCCATGAAGTGCTATGCTGGCGCATTCCTCTGGTAACACGCGGACTGCAGTCGCCGGTACTGACGGAAGCGGCATATGAACAGCAATCGACGACGCTTTTTGCAAACCAGTTTGCTTGGCACGGCAGCGGTTGCGGCAGGCGGGGTTCCACGGGTACTGGCAGAAGGCGAGAAACCGAGAAATGGAAGCGACACCTTAAGAATCCTCGTTCTCGGCGGGACGGGATTTATCGGGCCGCACATGGTTCGAGAGGCGTTACGCCGCGGACATGTTGTCAGCCTGTTCAATCGGGGCAAGACCAACAACACACTCTTTCCTGATCTCGAGCTGCTGGTGGGCGATCGCGATAACGGGCTTCATGCATTGAAGGGTGGAAAGTGGGATGCGGTAGTCGATAATTCGGGCTTCGTACCGCGCCATGTCGCGGATTCCGCACGGCTTTTGTCGCCCGCCGTTACACACTATCTGTTCATTTCGTCTATTTCTGCGTACGCGAGTTTTGTGAAACCGAATCACGAAGATTCTCCCCTGGCGACAATGCCTGATGAGACGGTAGAAGAAGTGACAGGCGAGACTTACGGCCCGATGAAGGCGCTGTGTGAACAACGGGCGACGGCGGAGATTGGCGAGGACCGGTTGACCATTCTGCGCCCGACGTACATCTGTGGTCCGGGTGACCAGACGGACAGGTTCAGTTACTGGCCGGTTCGAACAATGAAGGGTGGTGAGATGCTCTGGCCCGGAGTGCCTGACGACAAGATCCAGATAATCGATGTCAGGGACCTCGCGAACTTCGTCGTGGATTCTCTGGAGCAGCACATCACAGGAACCTTTAACACCGTGACGCCGGCGGGTTCGTGCTCGATGGGTGATTTACTCGCAGATAGCATGGCAGTGACGGCAACAGAAGTGACGCCGACCTGGCTCAGCGCCGAGTTCATCGAGGAGCGGCAACTCGGAGAGAATCGTTCTTTGCCGATCTGGGCGCCACCTACCGGTGAATATGCTGGTGTTTCCTTGGTGAACGGCGAGAGGGCCGCAGCCAAAGGCCTCCGAAACCGGCCGATCAGAGAGACGGCACGCGACCTGATCAGCTGGTGGAAGACGCTGCCCGAGGAACGTACGCAGAACATTCGCGCGGGCCTGAGCCCTGAACGAGAGGCCGAGCTGCTGGCGCTTTGGCACGAGCAAAGTTGACCACAAGCCTCTAATATAGGACTCAAACGGGTGGTACCTGTGCGTAGATCTGCCGGCGAAAACATAAATGGCTGATTAATAAGAAAATTTTCTTGACAAAAAATCGCAGCTCATGCATCCAATCAGAGCATGAGCGACATCTACTCCATAACACGCAGCAATGCTGCGCCACATAGCTAATGGAGACACCAAATGGTCGAAGAACTGATACCGATCGCAATGTTTACAATGATTGCGCTTATTTTCTTTATTGTCCTGTATTTCAGGCATCGCTCACGCGCGGAAATGCAGCAAACGATCAGGCTGGCGCTTGAGAAAGGTAATGAGTTGACGCCGGACATCATCAGCAGGCTCGGCGAGCCGGAACCGAGCAAGAACAGGGATATGAGACGCGGCGTGATTTGGCTGGCGCTTGCAGTCGGACTGGCCTTGTGCGGGTTCTTTGTGCCCGACCCCTCGGGTAACGCGCTACGCGGTACCCTGGCCGGTGCGGCCTTTCCTTTAGCCATCGGTGTCGCCTACATAATTATATGGCGATACGGAGAGCGGAACGAAACAAGGTAAGTACGGAAACGACGAGTGTGCACGGTAATGACGACATCGATCTTGTCGCTCGAGTGGTGGCACAGCAGGATACCGCTGCGTTTGGCGAACTTGTGCGGCGCCATCAGTCCCAGGTCAGGAACTTCCTGCGGAAGTTATGTCGCGACCGTGAACTGGCCGATGATCTGGCACAGGACAGTTTTTTGCATGCATGGGAAAAGCTGCATACCTATGCCGGTCATGGTTCGTTCATCGGCTGGTTGCTGAAAGTTGCTTATACGACATTCCTGCAGTCGAAGCGAAAGTCATCGCGTTACGATGACATATTGGAAAAAATGGGCCATTTGGCCGAGGCGGGCGGCAGCACGAGTACAGTGGAGTCAGTGGAACTCAGCGATCTCGATCGGTTTCTGGCAGTATTGACTGAGGAAGAACGAGCAGTAATGATTCTTTCGTATGCTTGCGGGCTGTCGCACAGGGAAATTGGCGATGCCGCGGAATTACCGATCGGAACTGTGAAATCGATCATTTTTCGCGGCAAGGAAAAAATCAGGGATAGTTTTGAAATCGAAGGTCATCAGCATGGTTGACAGGCTTAAAGACAATGAAGACAAATTGCTTGAGTCTTTATTCAGGTCGGATCCTGTTTCGGACAACGGCTTTAGTCGCAAAATAGTATTCGAGATCAAACGCCGTATCTGGATCCGTCGCCTGACTTTGCCTGCTGCTTTTGTGGTTGGTGCGGCCATCGCCGTAAAACCATTGAGTCAGTTGGCCGTAACATTCAGCAAGCTTCTGACCTTGATTCCCATCAATTTTGGCGGCCTGTCATTGGGCAATTTTCCCCAGATTTCAAACGTTCTTCTCGGTGGTCTGTTGCTTGTCGCCATGATGATGGTCAGCAAGATGCTCGAAGAATAGGCAGGCACACTCAGCGACAGAGTCGATCCCACCCGACGTTTGCTTCGCGTATTCCAACTATTCGCTTGTGGTCGTTGTCACGGCCAATCGGGTCATATACATTGAGCCGATGAATCTCCGCGAGCACGTCGAGGAACTGTTGCCGGACTGGGAGCGCTGGTATCCGAGTTTGTTCGACGCTGCCAGCGACTTAGGCTTGATCAAAGCACGGGTGTGCGATCCGAACTCGCTGCTGCTCACAAACCGGCATGCACGCCTGCGGCAAAGAGCGGAAGAGGCTCACAGGGAAAAATGGGGCGGGCAAGTACACGAGTAAGCCCCACGTGACACCATCAAGAAAGCCGTCTGAGTCACTTAATCGAGTTCCTTCAGGAATAACCCATGCAGTATGACCTTGATGCGATTCGATCGCAGTTTCCAGCACTGTCTGTTCGCAACGGCGATACGCGCAGAATTTACTTTGACAATCCCGCCGGCACGCAAGTACCGCGATCGGTCGCAGACAAGATGTCTGACTGCTTGCTCGAGTCCAACGCGAACGTGGGCGGTTACTTTCACACGTCTGAGCGAGCTACTGCGATCGTGGATGAAGCTCACGCGGCGATGGCCGACCTGCTCAATGCGCCCTCTGCCGACGAGATAATCTTCGGCCAGAATATGACGACCATTACGCTGCACCTGTCGAGGTCGATCGGCCGGCAAATGCAGCCCGGCGATGAAATCATCCTGACGCGCATGGACCACGACGCAAACGTGCAGCCGTGGGTACTGTTGGCACGTGACTTGGGGCTGGAGATCAAGTGGTTACCGTTCGATCTGGACTCGTTCGAGTTCGATCTTTCCCTGCTTGACGATCTTCTGTCTGACAAAACGAGACTGGTTTGTGTCGGCGGCGCAAGTAACCTGACCGGCACAATCAACGACATCAAGACAATCAGCAGGAAAGCGCGCGACGCAGGTGCATGGACGTATGTCGATGCTGTCCAATCTGTGCCACACGTGTCGACAGATGTGCAGGATCTTGGCTGTGATTTTCTGGTTTGTTCGGCATACAAATTCTTCGGGCCGCACCAGGGCATTCTCTGGGGCCGACGCGAGGTGCTGGAAGCCCTGGAAGCTTACAAAGTCCGGCCGGCACCAGACGAGCTTCCTGGCGCATTCGAGACCGGCACGCAGAGCCATGAGGGGATGGCGGGAACGACAGCGGCCGTCGATTACCTGGCCTGGATCGGAGAGTCGATGGCGGGTGAATTTCAGGCCAACAATCAAAAATACCAGGGCCGTCGCCGCTCTGTGCACGCCGCATTGGAGTGCCTGTTCGACTACGAAACCGGCCTGGTGATTCACCTGATCGACGGACTGCAGCAACTCCCTGGCGTCCGGGTCCAGGGAATCACGGCAAAAGATGCCATGGCCCGGCGGGTGCCCACCGTGTCGTTTACCGTCGACGGCGTCCCACCGGCAACAATCGCGGAGTCTTTGACAAAAAAGAACATATTCGTCTGGAGTGGCCACAACTATGCGGTCGAGCCCGCCATGGCCTTGGGAATTTACGATGCCGGCGGGGCGGTCCGCGTCGGTCCCGTGCACTACAACACAGAAGACGAGCTGGACGCTTTGTTGCTCTCACTGGACGAAATGCTCCCCAGGGCGAACGTTGCATAGATTTCGAATTGCGACCGGTAACTCGTAATAAAGGCGCTTTTTCAATGAGTTAGCGCTCATCCGGGCGGCGAGGCCCTTACCCGTAACCAACTAAAATATGCCTGCGTCTGCTTAAGTTCGGCCAATGATCGACTATACTTGGCAGTCGGCGCCCAATAAGCGCTGTGGCGCCCATTCAGGCGCGTATTAAAAATAACATGAGGGGAGAAAAATGAAGAAGATTCTAATAGTGCTGGCTGCAGGCAGCCTGGTCATTGCGGCCGGTTGCAGCAACGGCGCCGCGCAGGACGAAGAAAAAGCGTCTCAACCTGTCGTACCCGTTGAAATATACGCCTGCACTTATAACGAGGGTATGGGGCCGGCCGATCTTGATGCCGTCACCGCCAAGTGGAACGCCTGGGCCGATGAGCGTGGATTGAATGACTACACGGCCTGGACTTTGACCAAGTTCTATTCTGGCCCTGAACAGGAATTCGACTTTCTCTGGCTCGGCGTATCGCCAACTGCACAAGCGCTGGGAGCCGCGCAGGATGATTGGCTCGCAACTGGCGGTGAGATAGCTGCGGAGTTCGAAAAACTTGGTCCCTGCGATGGTCACTCCAATTTCGCAGCGCTGGAATTCAAAGCGCCGCCGGATCGTGACCCCCCCCCGGACAACATAGTTATTTCTTTCTCGGACTGTAATATCGCCGAAGGCAAGAGCTTTGGCGATGACGTCGCCCCGGCAATCCGTGCCTGGACCGAGTATCGGACGGAGACCGGATCGGAAGCCGGGCGTTGGGTGTTATTCCCCGCGTATGGCGGCGGCGGCGAGGAGTTCGACTACAAGTCGGTAACCGCTCACGAGAACCACGAGGCAAAGGGCGTCGACTGGGATACATACAGCGCAGGCGGGTACAAAAAAGCCGGGGAGCTTTTCCGTGGTGTGAGCAAATGTGATTCCTCGCGGGTATACAACGCGACGAACCGACGCAGGGCGGTTGAGGAAGAAGAATAAGAGCGAAATGCTCAAAACAAAAAAAGCGGCGGGCCCGGCTCGCCGCTTTTTTGTCGTAAAACAAGAAAGGCCGCCAGCGGCGGCCTTCCGTGAGATCGATATCCCGAAAATTGAATCTTAAAAAGAATAATGCTCCATCATCCTCGCCAGACCCAAAGTTTTCGCAAATATCGTAATACACTCACTAGACATTGGATCACCTCCTTTTCGTTATTTACCCGTCGGCAAGTATCTTATCAATCCAACAAAA
>JAPUKV010000142.1 GCA_027295475.1 Pseudomonadota bacterium | reverse complement strand
ATTGCCGCATTCCGCATCGAGACAGATGACGAGGCTTGGTGAGCCGATGCGGTCCCCGAGCTTCTCGATGTAGTAAGGCAGATCAAAACTGCCGCTCTCCTCGCAGCCTTCGATGAGTACGACGCAATGAGCGTGATCGATACCCTGTTCCTGCAGTGCCCGAATTGCCGTCAGAGATCCGAATACGGCATAGCCGTCGTCAGCGCCGCCGCGGCCGTACAGCTTGCCGTCTTTGATAACCGGTTCCCAGGGATCCAGATCGTCGTCCCAGCCCGTGAACTCCGGTTGCTTGTCGTAGTGGCCATAGAGCAATACGACGTCGTCGGACGCGCCCGGGATATCGATGAACAGGATCGGCGTGCGCCCCTCGAGGCGAACGATTTCGAGCTGCATGCCTTCGATTGCTTGCTGCCTGCACCACTTTTCGAACATGCCTACGGCTTCTTCCATATACCCGTGCTTCTCCCATTCGGGGTCGAATATCGGGGACTTGTTCGGCACCTTGATGTACTCGCAAAGCTCGGGAATGATCGAGTCATCCCAGGTCTCATTGACAAATTCTTTTGTTTTTTGGATATCCATCGGGTTCTTTGTTTATTCCTGGTAGCGTAGTTGCGGTGTCTTCTCGGGATGCCGGCCGGAACGCGTCATGTCCAGCAGGCCCCACACTGGCCAGACGATATCGACATGGCGCGGGTGTCCGCCATCCATCGGCGTCCAGAGCAATTCCGACGCCCAGAAGTGACGAATCTTGTCGTTTTCCTTCTGAAATACATTCATGACAGGCAGAAGAGATTCGGAAGTCTCACCGGGCTGCGAGTGGTAGTCGCGTGCATAGTCGTTTTTCTCAGACGACAGAAGTCGAAGGTCCTGCCAGTTGCGTTCTTTAGCGATGTCGTAAAGTTGTGCCGGTGTTGCCTTGCCGATGACCACGAGTTCAACTTGTTGCCGCACATGACGGCTGGCGGCGTTGATGCCATCGATAACTGAGGTACAGGACGGGCAGGGGCTCTCCCAGTCGGGCCCGTACATATAGCTGTACACCAGAAGATCGGTGTTTTCCCCAAAAATCTCTGAGAAACGTATCGGACGTGTGCTGCCGCCCGACAGGTCGATTTCTTCGAACTCGTAGTCTTCTTTAAGCTCACCACCCAATGGAAGCTGTCGCCGCAGTGCTGCGACACGCTCAAGCTGCTCTCTGAGCGTTACTTCTTGTGCAAGCAGTTCGTTTCTCGCGGCTCGATATTCAGGCGACTCGTTCGGCATTCGCTTGTCGTGAAAATCTGCTTCGGTAGTGGTCATCCTGTAATCCTCCTAAGCAACGGCTCTGGACAATAGGTGCACTGACGCCAGGTCATCGTCTATGTGTTGTCGTGATGAGTCTGCGGAATCAGCAGGTATACATCCCTTCATTCGCCTTCGGTCAGAGACCGGTAGAGTGTCCGGGTCATACGCTCGGTCGTAATGAAAGACCAATCCCAGTCATCGTGATACAAGGCCAGTGGGTTCTCGGCCAGGATTTCGTCCTCTGACTTGCCGGCATCAACCAGTACTTTCACGCGTGCCAGTGCGTCGACCAACATATCATGTGCAGCCTGTACATCCGCTTTGCTGGCCAGCGGGCCATGTCCGGAAATGATCTGCGTATCTGCATCGGCCATCGACAGGATTATCTCCTGCCCGGCGATATACCCGGAGACGCTGCCACCGGAATCCAGATCAATGAATGGAAATATGCCGTTAAAAAGCAAATCGCCCGAGTGGATGATGTTCACGTCGGAAAAGTGAATCGCGGCATCGCCGTCCGTGTGGGCATGCGGGATATGGAACACAAAGGCTGTGTGCCCGTTGAGATGAAAAGTGACGGAGTCAGCAAATGTAACTTCGGGCAGAGCGTCTCTTGCCTTGTTGTCCGCGAGCATGCGACGACGAATATTGTCGTGGCTTATGATCGTTGCACCGGTGTTGTGAAGTGCGACATTGCCACCAATGTGGTCGCCATGCACGTGAGTGTTGATCACAAAATCGACCGGTGCCTGCGTATGCTCTTCCACTGCTTTGATCATGAGGTCTGAGAATGACTCGAGCGCATCATCGATCAAAATAACGCCGTCGCTTCCGGTCAGGAGTCCCAGGTTGCCGCCGGCAAAACCGCCCTGGCCCTCCAGCATATAAAGGCCCTCCGAGAGTTCGATCGATTTGAAACTTATCCCGGATTCCTGGGCCAGTATTGGCCCGGCCGAAACGATGATGAGCAATAGCCCGGCGACAAATCGTCTGATCATGATAATTCTCCGAATGGTTGCGACTTCTTGTTCTCTTTATGCAGGCAGGTTTTACATCACTGACGCGAGCATTGCCAATGCCGGCGGGTCGTTCCTGCCATTGACCGGTGATTCGAGCGACGCAAGAAGCGCTTGCGCCCTGAGTTTCAGGTCCGTCGTTTTGTTTGCGAGTGTGACTCCGGTCCGAACAGATGTCTCAGAAACCGCAAGAAAATCGCTGGTATCGGCTGGCCTGAGAGTCTGGTCACAGTCTGTTACACAAGGGACGGTTATTTATTTCAGATCATCGTTGATTCGAAGATCTGCAAATGACCGCCACTCCTGACAATGTGATTCCGTTTCCGCTCGATCGTCGCCTGAGCGTTCGCGCCTGTCCGCATTGCGGCGCGCAGAGCGACGTCTGGCCGATCGGTCGAATCTTGTGGGGTTACTGCAGCACCCATGAGCTGCGCTGGGTCGTCGCCGACTACAAAAGGGTGATTCCGGAAACCATCGACCGACATCAGCTACGCAAGGGACTTGAGTTTCTTTCCTCATTCGCAGAAGTCTCACGCTGAATCCGAGGACATCTGATGTGCCCGTGAGCCGGGCGTGATATAAAACGAATCCGTTTATAGGACGCCCAAAAGAGGAGCATCATTTGCGCTCCGCGATCCAGATTTTCATCATTGCTGTTACCTTGTCCGCATGTGGCGGCGGCGGTGCCACGGCCGTAATGCCACCAACACCGAATAATCCTGTCGTAACGCCTTTGCACGATATTCAGGGTAATGGAGCGGTGAGCCCGATGAATGGGCAGAGCGTCACGGTGCGCGGTATCGTCACCGGAGACTTTCAGGCTGGTGACGCTGATTTACAAAACGAACTCAGCGGCTTCTATCTGCAGGAGGAAAACCCGGACGCAGATCCGGCGACGTCGGACGGTGTGTTCGTGTTTGACGGTGCGACACCGGCGATCGACGTCAGCATTGGAGACAGGGTTACCGTCGACGGCACAGTGAACGAATATTTTGGTGAGACACAGATTACTGCGATGCGTGTCGAGGTCACGGCCGCAGGTGCAGGCGCGATTCAGGCATCCGACGTGATTCTGCCGGCAGCCGCTACGGTGACCAACAGCGATGACAAGCTCATCGCGGACCTGGAGCAGTTCGAAGGCATGCTCGTCAGATTTCCGCAGGCCTTGACGGTCACCGAACTGTTCGGCCTGGAGCGATATGGTGAGATCCTGCTGTCACAAAATGGGCGGCTTTTCATATTTACGAACGAGAATTCACCAGACGTCGCCGGATACGCCGCCCATCAGGACGAGGTGGCCGCGCGCAGTATCATGCTGGACGATGGCCTGTCGATTTACAATGCCGATCCGGTTCGGTATCTGAATCATTCCTTTGTCGGGCCTGCGCCGTATCCTGCGATTCGAAATGGCGATACGACGACGAATCTGAGCGGTAATATTCGTTTCGCCCGGGGCAGTGGCAGCAATGGCTTTGAAATCTACCGACTCGTACCGACAAGCGAACCGTCATTCGTATCGGTCAATGCGCGGCCGGCGACTTCGCCGGATGTCGGCGGCACGCTGACAGTAGCAAGCGTTAACCTGGATAATTACTTCACGACGATCGACTCCGGGCAGAACATGTGCGGCCCGGCTGGCAACAGCAGATGCAGGGGCGCCGACAGCCAGCAGGAGTTCGATCGTCACCAAACGAAGATCATCAACGCACTTTTGCTGCTGGATGCTGACATCGTCGGTCTTACGGAAATTGAAAATAATGCGAGCGATTCGTTGCAGAGTCTGGCAGATGGTTTGAATGCTGTAGCCGGCGCCAGTAAATACGCATTTGTCGATACCAACACGATCGGAACCGACGCCATACGCGTCGGGTTCTTGTACAAACCGGCAAGCGTATCGACGACAGGCGCATATGCCGTCCTTGATTCGAACGTAGACCAGCGTTTTGACGATTCGCGAAATCGTCCGGTACTGGCACAGAGTTTTTCGCAGAACTCGAACGCCGCGGTTCTAACCATTGCTCTCACGCACTTTAAGTCGAAAGGATCCAGTTGCGATAGTGTTGG
>JAPUKV010000141.1 GCA_027295475.1 Pseudomonadota bacterium | reverse complement strand
CAATCGACAGACCAAGCGGCCATCGCTGGCTGCGGCTGACAAGAACGCTCGAGGTGGACCAGGTGCTCACAATCGAGCCCGGTTGCTATGTTATCGACATGCTCCTCGAGAACCTGGAAGGAACCTCCGGCGCTGCCATGGTCAACCGGGACAAGGTCGACTGGCTAAGGCCGTTCGGCGGCGCCCGCATCGAGGACAACGTGCGTGTTCTAGCGGATGGCTGCGAGAATTTCACGCGCGCCGCATTCGCGGAACCGTAGATTTTCTGCGCGGGCCATTTCGCTCGTTCTGGCGAGCGAATTCCATGAAAAGATTTACCTCGTCATTTCCCTGCCAACGCGTTCATCTTCCCGGCCAGTTCCATATCGAGACTCGTGATTCCTCCGGCACTGTGGGTCACAAGCTGTACGCTGACTTTGCTGTAGACGTTGAACCACTCCGGATGATGGTTCATTTTCTCGGCCTCGATCGCCGCGCTGGTCATGAAGCCGAAAGCTTGAGCAAAATTGTCGAACTTGAAGTCCCGATTTAGTTTTCCGTTCTCGAGGGTCCAGCCGTCAAGTCCCGCCAGAGCATCTTCAATTTCGCTGTCTGTCAGCCTGTCAGCCATGCGCGGCCCCTTCTTGTGCAGGCGCTTCGAAGAAACTGCCGAACGTGAAAGCGTCCTGCGTTGGTCCGGACTGCGCCAAAAGATCGAGGCGATGACGGGCTTCTAATATTGTCGGAATCGTGCCGGCATTCTGCCACCACAGTGCCAATATCGGCCTGTTCTCCGGAACGAACCAGTCGGCGCGCTTGCGCAGGACATCAACGTGATCACTCTTGTACGCGAAGTCGCTGAGTGCTGCCTTCGTTTCCCAAAGAGACATGTTGAAAATCAGATCCGGTTCGCCGAAAGTGGCCTTGACCTCGGCGTCATCGTTAACGCTGACATGTCGCCAGACAAATCCGGGTGTGGCCTCTGACAGCGCATAGATTTTTTCCAGATTGTCGACGAAGCCGGCGAAACGTGGATCTTCGCGCGTGTACCTGGCGATTGCGATATTCACCTGTGCGAGGTGAAAGTTCACCGGCCCTGCTCCTCCTCCATTTGGCGCATCTGGGCTTTCAGTTTACGTTTGACGTTTCGGCCCTTTCGAATCATGAGCGGCAATACGAGACGCCCGAGCCAGGGGAAGAGATACATAGTTGTCGTCAACAGACCACTGATGGGCGGCATGGACCGTTCCCGCTTTGTATTTGCCGTGAGATTCAGAATCTCTTGTGCGACTTCCTCTGCGGTACTCATCGGCTGGGAAAACGTCACGTCCGTGACATCATCGATGTTGGCCATGATGAAGCCAGTGTCGATCGGCCCCGGCGAAACCGCCGCGATTTTGATATCACTGCCCCTCAATTCCTCGCCGAGGGCAAATGTGAATACTCTCAAGCCGAACTTGGTCGCCGAGTAGGTCGCTGCAAGGGGTACCGGTGTGCGACCGGCGAGAGATGCGACGTTGATGATGGCACCGCCACCGGCCTGTTTTAGATACTTGATGGCGAGCTTGCACAGAATGATCGGCGCTTTGAGATTAACATCGATCATCGAACTGAGATCTTCTACCGAGACGGACTCCACCGGGCCACGTTCCTGATAGCCGGCGTTATTGATCAGGATGTTGATGTTGCCGAATTCGAACTCGGCCTTTTTAAAAAGATTGACACAAGCAACGGTGTCCGAAACATCCATTGCAACTGTTTCGACGCGTGTTTTTCCGCGTAGCTCTTCGGCAATTCGGTCGAGATTCCTCTTGCTTCGCGCAACCAGAACGAGATTGGCACCGTACTCTGCAAACTTTCGGGCAGTTGCCGCGCCGACACCTTCCGAGCCGCCCGTGATGATGACGGTCTTGTCTTTGAAGTCATAATCCATCGGCGCAGTCTAGACGAACGCCGTCGCCCTTGAAAGATAATCGCTCGTCAGGATGACGCACTCTTGCACTATGCTCGTCAACGCTCATCGTGGGCTGTCGGCGTCTGTGCTGACGGGTAAATAAAAAGGGGCCGGATCAAAAGACGATCCGGCCCCTTTCTCGAATCTTCAATTCAGAATCCGAGATAGCCCCGGATCTTCCTCCACAATGACGACTCCCAGCCATAGACCTCGAGTTGCTCGGGACCCAGTACGGCCACGGGCATCGTCGTTGACGCCTTGCTGCTTGCATTGGCCACGTCATCCGGGCGCAGTTCGAGCTTGCCATGGGCGCGCTCGCCTGAGGTAGTCAGGCCATCGACGGCCAGGCTCAGAAACGGCAGGACCTCATCGTCGACGATGTCGTCCAGAAATACGGCATCAGGATCAAAGGCATCCCTGTCCAGCACGACGCATTCGTCATATGTTTCTCGCTTGCTAATCGCTCGTCCCCATATCGAACCAGCCACAAGACTAGAGTCATTGCCAGGGAAAGGCTGTGAGGCCCCTCACAAGACCTGTATTTGTCCATATTATTATTCTGAATCAGGGTGTTACGAGCAAGCGGCGGGAAACAATCGGGCCTGCGCCGTCAATCGCGCGGTCAGTTACGGCAGGGGTGACCTGTCAGACATGCGCTTTATATTATGTTAACGCAAACAAGGGGTCAGGTTTATTTGCATAAACCTGACCCCTTTTTTTCTGTATCGCGTTAGCAGGCGGCTTTATTCTTCAGCCTGCGCCTCGCCTACGGGTCCATCAACGAGCTGCACGATAGCCATCGGCGCCGCATCGCCCGGCCTCGGCCCGATTTTCAGGATCCGGAGGTAACCGCCAGGGCGATCTTTGAATCTGGGGCCGATATCTTTGAACAATTTACCGACCGCTTCCTTGTCGCGTAAACGGTCGAATGCCAGGCGTCGCTTGGCAACACCGTCCTCCTTGGCCAACGTGATCAGGGGCTCAACGACACGGCGCAACTCTTTGGCCTTGGGCAAAGTCGTTTTGATCGTTTCGTGACGCAGCAGTGATGCAGCCATGTTGCGAAACATGGCTTTGCGATGCGAGCTGGTGCGGCCCAAACGGCGGCCGGATTTTCTGTGGCGCATGGCTCTTGCCTTTCAAATATTGGGGTAGAACTGTAATTCCGGCCCCGATTTCGTTAATTCTGGCGGCGCCGCAATCGAAATTGCGGTTCGACCCCGTTTTTTATATCTGCCTGTTTTCTATATCGAGCTCGTGCTCCGGACGAAGACTCGCGGGTGGCCAGTTTTCGAGGCGCATGCCAAGACCGAGTCCGTGACCCTCAAGTACTTCCTTGATTTCGGTGAGCGACTTCTTGCCCAGATTGGGCGTCTTCAGCAACTCCACCTCGGTGCGTTGAATCAAATCACCGACATAGTAAATGCTCTCGGCCTTCAGGCAGTTGGCGGAGCGCACGGTCAGTTCCAGGTCG
>JAPUKV010000140.1 GCA_027295475.1 Pseudomonadota bacterium | reverse complement strand
CAGCTAGCGCATTGTCCTTGTTGCTGAGTTTGTAGTTCAGCTCATCGTTCAACGTCTCAATCTTTTTCAGCTTTCTTTTAAGCTTGGCAATAGTTGCTTTGTTTTCTTTTTCTGCAGCACTGATGCGATTTTCAAGGCTTGAGCTGAAACTCTTGGTGTCAAAAAGATCGGATGTCAGCTGCTGACTCAGCGACTCGCGATCAGCAACAGTCACTTGTGCCTCGCCAAGTTCGAGCCGAATTCGCCGCATCTCTTTTTCGAAATCTTCCTTCAGCCTGGACTCTGCATCGATCAGGTCCGCGTTTTGTGATTTCAGCTCCTCGATACGGTCGGAGAACTCCCGGACCTCTGCATTTGCACTGGCCAATGAGACTTCCAGGTGTTTCTTGCGGGTCTCAAATCCTTCCGTCAGCACAAGCTGGTCCTGAAGCTGTCTGCGAAGTTTGTCCGCGTACGTCTCGGTGCGTGTGATCTGGTTCTTTAGTTCGCTGACTTCGAAGTTTTTGCCTGCCAGCACCCCTGAGTGCTCCGCCAGCAGTTCCTTGCCTGCCGCCGACATTTCCGCTTCCTTGTTCTGTGCGTCATTGTGAAGCTCTGTGATTTCCTGCAGCAATTCGTCACGTGCCGCGGTGAGTGATGTCAGCCTGTCATTCAAGTCGTCCTGAATCGCTCGACTGTCCTGCGATTCCTCGTTCGCAATTTCGAGCTGCCTGGAGAGCTGCTGGATTTTGTCCTCGCTCTCGAGAAGACGGGACTCTTGTTTATCCCAATCAGATTTTCGACAGTCAATGTCTCGTTGAAACGCGGACACAGAAGCACGAGACGCCACGACTTCCTTGTTCAGTTCGTCAACCTCGGCTGTCAGCGACTGGGCTTGTTCTCTTGTTGTTTGCAGGTCTGAGCGTTCAAGCTGTGATTCATTTGTCAGGGCGCTGAGTTTTTCTTCGGCGTCATGTAGTTGTGCCTGAAGCTCCACCACACGGGATTCCGATTCCTGTCCCTTGTTGCCGGCCTTTTCGATCTGCCGGGCGGAGTCTTTTAGCAATTGCTCCTTGGTGGATAGCTGTGATTCGAGTGATTCGATCTCGTTTTCGCGTTTCTCGAGCAACCTGTCCGTGTGCGATTGCTTACTGTGAGCTAACTTCAACTCCTCCGTAAGTTTATTTGCCGTCTCCTCGCGGACATTAATTTCCTTTTCAAGACCGATCCATCTCGATCGGAGCTGCTCGATGTCGAACTGCAACTTGTCAATGCTATCAGCGCGTGATTCCAGATCTGCTCTCAGAATTGAGATAGTTTCATCGGCATCGCCCGGTTGGGCGTCCGGCCTGGAAAACTCAACCGTGTTGCCGTCCGATTCGGCTTCGACTGCCCTGTCAGCCTCGAGTGCCTCACGAATTGCCTCGGGCAGAACCTCAAATTCCACGGTCGGCTCATCGTCCTGGTCGGAGACTAATTCGTTGATTTTCTTATTGTCATTAGCCATCAAGGGATAATAACACGATAAAAATCAATGAGTGCGACTATGAGGCCGTGTCGCTACCTTGCTTACCGGCGTATCGAGTTGAAAACGTTAGGTTAAATAGGGGGGGCAGTATTGTGCGTGCCCATCAGTCGCAGGTAACGGTGCGGCCGGCTGCCCACTGGCGAAGGGATCCTATTTTTAACAGAAAGTGGTTGAGTTGCCTGTATCTCACGCAGAAGGTAAGCGGTAGACAGGGGCTTTTTATTGGCGTGCGCGCTGTACAGCGCCGCAACCACCACCTGTTCGATTTCTGCGCCGGAAAATTCGTGCATAGCCGCAGCGAGGGTCCCCAGGTCGAAATCTGCTGCGGACTGACCGCGGTTTTCCAGGTGTATGGCAAGTATCGATGCGCGTATTTCCGGGTTCGGCAAATCGACAAAAAAGATCTCATCGAAGCGGCCTTTACGGACGAGTTCTGGCGGCAGCGCACTGATGTCGTTAGCCGTTGCAACTACAAAGACCTCGCGATCTTTTTCCGCCATCCAGCTCAGAAAGCTCCCCAGGACCCGTTGCGCAGTCCCGGTTTCACCTCCTCGTCCGGCAAGGCCTTTCTCGATTTCGTCGATCCACAGGACGCAGGGCGCCATCACGTCGGCCGTTCTTAGAGATTCGCGTAAATTACGCTCTGTCTCTCCATGATACTTGTTGTACAAGGCACCGAAGTCGAGGCGCAGTAGCGGTGCGCCGAATACACCCGCCGTGGCTTTGGCCGCAAGGCTTTTTCCGCAACCTTGCACGCCGATAAGCAGAATTCCTTTCGGCGAGTCGAGATGGCGGGCATTTTCGCTGTCCAGGAACGCCGCTTTTCTCTTCGAGAGCCAGTCCTTCAATTTTGCCAGCCCGCCGACATCGCTGAAGCTTGCGGTGTCGTACTCAAACTGCAATATGCCGCCGCGATTCAATAACTCGTATTTGGCCTGCATTACCCCAGGCAAATCACTTTTCGTAATCGCGCCATCGAAGAAAATAGCGTTTCTCGCCAGTTTTTCGGTATCGGCATCGGTCAAACCGACAAGGTTCTGTATCAGCAGACGATATGCTTTGGGATCAACCTGGACCTGGGAGCCGGGGTTCTCGAGCGCCCATTCGGCGGCGATCCGTTTGATGATCCCCTCGCGTTCCTTGTCCGTCGGCAATGCCATGTCGAAGCGCGCAACGAAGCTTTCGAGTTCAACCGGTAGAGATACGCGGTGACTTACGAGAATCAGGTGTCTCGTAACTTCGTTGAATCGAATGCAAATGTCTTTGAGCAATCGGACGATTACCGGGTCTTCCAGGTACGGATGAATATCAAGAAGGACATAAACGCCCGGCGTTTTGACTGCCCTGATGTGCCGAAGCACCGCCTCCGGTTCCGAGTTATGCAACTGAGGTTCAAGCGATATATCGAGACGTTGCAGGCCATCAGTTACGGTCCAGCGAAATAGAGGCAGGTAACGATCTTTGGCACGAGCTGTCGTTATTGACATCAATAATTTCAGCATGCGCGATTCGTCGCGGGTCTCTATCGCCACTATCGGTGTTCGGGAACGCAGTATCAGCTCAAGATCGTGTTGTCTGTCCATGGACAATTTCAGTCTTTTTGCGTACTGCTAATTTTCGCAGTTGTTCAGGTCTTTGTCGCTCAATACTTCACTTTCGCTGCCTGCAAGATCCGCGACAATTTTGCGTAATAGTCGTATGGATACCTTGTCCTGAGAACCGGCTAATCTGCGCATGACGTCGTCGAGATTGTGTTTTCGATCACTCTTTCTTCTGATTTCATCGTTGAGTCCTGCCAGTATCGTTACCGCGCGAGCGGTGACTTCGCCGGTCGATGGATCAGCGCACAATGATTTTGCGCTTTTGCCCCAGCTTTCGAGCTTCGAAAATGCTGTCCGGTATCGTTTTTCGCTGATCGTCCCGCTGCGCCTCAGGATTTCAAGGCTGTAGTATTCCGCCAGCCCTTCGACGATCCAGTCGGCACCTGTCACTGCGCCGGCGCCAAGGCCGATATGAATTGTTTCATGCATGATCGTACTCGTGCCGTTTTCACTGATTAGCGGGCGATCCGCATGCACGTAAAGTGATCGTGGCGCCGACAAGCCTCCGCGCCACATTGGCTCGCCGGCACCGACAATAGTCAGCCGTTTTGGAAAACCGGGAAGCAGGCGGACGAGATCGGGCAACGTCCAGTTAAGCATTGCCAGAGTGTCCATTCGCCTGAAAGCCTGATCCACGGGTGCAGCGACGATTACCCGGATGCCGGCAATATTCTCGTGTCTTACGCCAAGTTCTCCAAGGATGATCCAGCCAGTCGGTCGGTCGAAGCGCCGGTCGGGATTGGAGACATTGAAAACATTCGATCGCCTGAAGTACTCGGTCACCGCAGACCAACCGTCAGGCAAGTCAAACATGAGTCGGGTTCTGCTTACCGATCGTTTCAGCGTTCTTGTCGCCGTCGGTGGGATCACGTCTTCAGCCCTGAAAAGCGCCCAGTCAGCGCCGATGAAAGCGTCGTAGCTATTGCTGCCTCTCAGGTGATTGATTGTCGCGAACCAGCGTAATTCACCGCCATCGGCCGGTGGCACCCAGCGAATTCGATCATCGTCGATCGAGATCTGCCCATCACCGCCAATGTCGCTGATCATGTTCTCCCCCAGCGGCATGCTCAGTTCGCGTAGCAATCTGTCGCTCTGGGAGATCCTGAGTTTTACATAGGCGCCGCCTCTCGATATATCCGGCCTGACCCGATAGTCAACGCCGTAAATGCGCTCCTTCATCGCTTGTGATGCCCCTGACTCGGCTGCCGGGGCGCTGCATGCGATAACGAACGCGCCTGCAAGAATTGCAAGCAGCCCTGCCACCGTCCAGCGCCCAAAACCGGCGAAACCGGATAGATGGCTGTGGTCCTTCGTCTGAGTCTGAGTTCCTGAGATGCAGTTCATGTCGAGTTCAGGCTGTTCACGTTACTGTCTGCGCATGGGTGAGTGACATGATATCGCAGGCAGCCAGGATTCTTGGAAACATTAGCGGAGCCGTCTTGATCGGCTGCGTGCTTTGCGCTTGCTCGTCGCAGGAGACCCGGACCTACGAAAAACCGGCAACTGGTGGTGCCGGCGAGCTGATGTCCCGTCATGAGGAACCGGCAAAACGACTCTCCGTCGGTGAGCAGGCAGCCGTTGTGGCGGTCAGGCAGCTCGGTGTGCCGTATCGATACGGTGGCAGCACGACCGACGGTTTTGATTGCAGCGGCCTTGTACAGTACGCCTATGCAAAAGCCGGCAGAGCGATCCCGAGAACCACCGGGGCCCAGTGGCGTAGCTTACAGCCGGTCGCCGCGCAAAACCTACGCGTAGGGGACCTGCTGTTTTTTGATATCGACGGCAAGGTTTCTCATGTTGGCCTCTATCTCGGCCGCCGCCGATTCGTGCACGCACCATCGACCGGCAGGGAAGTCACAATCGAAGAGCTGGACTCCGGTTATTACCGAAAAACATTCGTACGTGGGGGACGTCCGCAATAGCCATGGCCATAGCCATAAGCTGAATATTGCGAATTGGCGATCGATGAGCCGATTTGCTCGGCTGACGGGTCAGGCAAATTCGTCGGTGACAATAAACGCCTTCAGCTGCTCGGCAAGCCCTTTGCAGGCCGTCGCCCGAGTGCGCGCGATCAGCGGAATCGGAATAACAATTGCCGGGAGAAAGGATGTGCCACTGACGTCCGTGCTGACTGTGCCGGCCGATTCCAGCGCAGTTAGATCCCAGACGGCAGCGTCGTATTTTGAATCATTTTGCCACCAGGCAAAACCGAAGCAGCCGCCACCACCCGGACCTGCTGCACATGACAGGCTACCGCCACCTGCGACCCTTTCAGTATCGCCATCAAGCCAGATCACGTAACGCACGCCCTTCGCGGCAATCCTGTGCGCGACGCCCGGCCGCGCCAGCAGATCAGGAAGCCCCTTGGTATCAGACGGTGCGGTCCGTGGCTCGAACCAGGGGAAGAGGGAATCGACAAATTCAGTAGTCGGTACGACTCGCAAAGCGGAAGCACCACGACCAAGCGCCTCCGCAACACATTTGGTGAACTTCGCCTCGGTTTCGTTGCCGAGGTGATAGCTTCTTGCCATGATCACCACGCCTTCGCCGTCAAGTATACCTGTGGCGGTCACCCTGACGTCTTCAACTCGCGCCGTGGTGCAGGCACTCACAACAATGCACGGCAGGATCAAAAGCAGCAGCTGTCCGAGTCTGTCGATTTGATCACTCTTGCGTTTAACGCGTTTCATCTGTCGTGTCCTCCGATGCGGTCGTCTGCGATTCTTCCGGTGCGGTTTCCGGCAATGCCGATTCTGGCATTGCCGGTTCCGGGCTTGCTGCGACCTTGGATAGTGTTTCCCGGTTGAGGTTGCTGATGCCAGTCGCTTTGTCCATCTGCATGATGATCAATGCCGCAGCGTCCCGCATTGCCAGCACCGCGGCGCGGCGCAGCGCCTTATCCCCGCCCATCGTTGTGGTCAGGCTCTTGCCATAGGCACTGATCGGCCAATTCGCGAACTGGTTGCCCTGACTATCGAAAATCTTGATGCGGTACCTGATCCAGACCGCGAAGGAAGGCGTTTGGCTCTGGCTTGGGACTGAAAATTCGAAGGCGTCGATGCTCGGCTCGATCCACGCATCTATCGGCAAGTCGCGGGGATCCACACTATTATCGACGACAGTAAATTCATCGAACATGGCATCAAAGAGTTTGGTAAAGAGCAAAATATTGGATCGACCGAGATCAATCGTCCACTTTTCCTTGCCGATCACGTTCTCCTGGTGAACAAAGTGCTCAAAATCAACCGGAAACTTGACGGCAACAGAGATAGGGATTCTGTCGACGAGAGGATCCGGAATCGTCGGAGCATTCACGGTAACCTGGGACGAGCAGCCGCCCAGTGCAGTCAGAAAAACTGCGATCAAAACCGCTTTGAGCATATTCGAAGTCAAATTGCTTCCCCAGGGAGACTGTTGCACCGCTGCTTGCTCATATATCAGAGCACTGCAGGTGGTCAGAGTTCCGCGGATTCTAAAGGTCCAGCCGGTGATGATCACTTTAGACCCGGTTCGGGAGCAGTGCAACATGCCTGGCTGGCACGAAATCGGCTTTGAGATTACCGGATCCTTTCCCCGCATTGGGCAAGATGTTGCTGATACGCTATGTCCCTGAGTCGGGATTCGGCACTGGCTTTTGCCGTTATTGGCCTTGTTGGACCACCAGTCTGAAAAAAGCAAACGACCCTGTGAAGAAAAAGGCTCATGGGGCGACCGAAAATTCTCGTATTTCGACACGTACCGTTTGAACCGCTGGGTACCCTGGATCCCTTGCTCAAGAATGCGGGGTTTCGAATTCGTTACGTAAATTTCGCCCGCGACCCGAAACAGGTTCCGTCCCTGGACGGTTATTCGGCGTTACCATTGATGGAATTGAGTAACCGAACGTTCTCCCGCTGGATTGACAGATTCGAGACCGATTCGAGGCGCCGCACCCTGCCTTCTCGATAGTGCACAGTTCGGGGTCAGCCCGACCACTCCAAAGGCATTTCTTCCATCAATGCCGCCTGTTCACGCAGCGCCAGTATGTGCTCGTCCCAATAGCGATGTGAGTTGAACCAGGGAAACGCAATCTTGAATGCAGGATCCTGCCAACGCCGGGCCAGCCAGGCTGCGTAATGCATGATTCGCAGTGTTCGGAGTGCCTCGATCAGGTGCAACTCGCGCGCATCAAACCTGCGGAACTCCTCGTATCCCTCTAACAGCGTAGCCAGCTGTGGCGTTTGCTCATTGCGATCGCCCGACAGGAACATCCACAGGTCCTGAATGGCAGGCCCGGTTCGGGCATCGTCCAGATCCACGATGTGCAGCTGTTCGCCTGCCACCAACACATTGCCCGGATGAAAATCCGCATGCAAACGGATCGATCGTGTGCCGCTGGCCCTGTCAAAGCACGCGTTGATATCTGCGAACAGGTGCTCGGCGATGCTTTCATATGCCTTTTGAAGTTCGTCGGGAATGAATCCCTGTTCAAGCAGGTAATCGTGCGAGGCGTTGCCATAAGTATCAATGTCGATCGCAGGCCGGTGCTCGAACCTGCCGGTCTCGCCCTGTAAATGCATACGGGCGACCAGCCTGCCTAATTGGCGCATCAGATCGCGATCATCCAGTTCCGGCGCACGGCCACCGCGGCACGGTGATACGGATACACGAAACGGCCCGCATTGATGCAGCGTGGTCCCTGCAATCGTCAGGGGGGCGACCACCGGAATTTCCCTGTCTGCAAGCTCCTCCGTGAAGCGATGTTCCTCGAGAATGGCATCATCACTCCAGCGGCCAGGCCGATAGAACTTCGCGATGACCGGTTTGCTGTCTTCGACACCGACCTGATAGACGCGGTTTTCGTAGCTGTTCAAGGCGAGAAATCGGCCGTCGCACTTGAAGCCGAGGCCGTCAATTGCGGTCAGAATGTCGTCTGGCTGGAGCTGGGCGTAAGCCAGCTCTGATTCTAGTGAGGGCGCGGTCATGGGACGCCGCGAATTATAAAGAGCAAGCGGTGAAAATGGTATGCAGTTGAAGGTCGCCTGTTAGGGATACCGGCAAAAAAACGACTACAGCCGAACGATGCGAGGCGCAAATGTCATAGACTTGGCGACCTGAAGACATCTTTTCGGTCCGGTGCGTGGGAAAAAGAGTTCATGAGGAGACGACTATTGGATAATGTCCACCTGTGTGTATTCGCTGCGCTGGCTGCTTCATTACTCGGGTGCACCGGTGACCCGGCCGGTTCTGCCGTTGTTCAGGACCAGAACGCGTATCTCGCGGAACTTGCGGAATGGAAGGCGGGACGCGTCGCGACCCTCAAAGGCCCCACCGGCTTTCTGAATCTTGTCGGCCTATTCTGGTTGCGGCACGACGTCAGCACTTTCGGCTCGTCCCCCGATAGTAATTTTGTTCTTCCAGGCCATGCTGCACCGACAGTTGGTTCCTTCCACAGGGCGGACGGACAGCTCGTCATGACGGTTGAGAACGGTGTCGAGGTGTTTCACGATCAAACACCAATCAGAGCAATAGTCATGGACGACGACCAATCGGACCAGCCGGTCGTTCTGACACACGGCAGCCTGGCCTGGACAGTCATTCGACGGGACGAGAAATTGGCGGTGCGGGTCAGGGACTTCGATAATCCCGCCATTGAGGCGTTCAAGCCAATCAAGTATTTTCCCGTGGACAGGTCATTTCGCGTGGCGGCCATCTTGCAACGGTTCGACGAGCCAAGGCAGCTCAGAGTCGACACGGTAATTACAGGTCTTGACTGGAGGCCGCAGTCACCCGGGCAGCTGAAGTTCGAATTTGCCGGTGAGTCATACGAGTTGGAGGCTTACAACTCAGGCGACGAGCTGTTTATGGTTTTCGGCGACCTCACCAATAGTCGCGGGACCTATCCGGCTGGTCGATTCCTGTATGCGTCAATGCCGGATGAATCCGGACTGACCATTCTCGATTTCAACAAGGCCTACAACCCACCCTGTGCATACAATGAATTTGCAACTTGTCCGGTTGCCTCTCCGCAAAACCGCTTGAAGACAAGAATACTGGCTGGCGAGCAGTTTGATTCCTCGGTACATGTGCCAGGAAGCGCACCCTGAGCCTGTCGGTAAGGCTTGCAGCACAATTCATATCAGGTCGAAGCCAAGGCCGGCGTTTTCCACGAGCCGCTTTAGCAATGCGTCGCCCATGGCCGAGGCCGGCGTCAGAAAGCCGCCACTCGAGGGCAGGTCGTCGGTGGCGAGGCAGACGGCACTTTCGCTGAGCATTTTGCTGGTCGAACCATAGCCGGGGTCGCGATCCCCTGTAACGCGTGCGCGCATTATTGAGCCGTTCGCAAGTTTGCCGACAAGCAACAGGTTGAAAAAGCCCGCTTGTCGTTGCTCCTTGTTGGGTCCTTCGCCCGGCTTGGGCAATACCCGGTTAACCAGAAAAGAACGGCTCAGATTAAATGAACTTGCCAGCATGAAGCCACCGAGTCCGGCGGTAATGCCTGCGGATTTCATCCACCCGGACGGACCTTTGCCGACCAGCGTTGCTTCGCTGTATTTGAAGTCATGGCCGTACGGATAATTGAGTAGAGCATTAGTCCGGCGCACAACCCTGGTGTTCACACCGGCCATTACGAACGGTGCCGTCCAGACGCCGGTTTGCTCATTGAATTCGATGCCTGTCTGATCACCGCCATCTGGCCCGCTGCGCTCGCCCGCCGGGTTCAGGCTATATGGATCAACGAGAATCCGCGCAATACTGCGATCGCGCCGGCTTTCTTCTATCGCATTCATCATACTGGCGAAGGTCCCGCCGCTGGCGCCACCTTTCATTGCCTTGACGAGCAGCTTGATCTCCGCGCAGGTCTCGCCATGACGTTGTCTTGTCTCCTGCTGCAAGAACCAGACGCCGATGTCCGAAGGAATCGAATCAAATCCACAGCTATGCACCATTCGGGCGCCGCTCTTCTCGGCATCCGGCTGGAACTGGTCGATCATTGCACGCATCCACTGGACTTCACCGGCCAGGTCACAATAGTGGGTGCCATTTGCGACGCAGGCCGCCACCAGAGCCGAGCCATATTTCGCATAGGGTCCCACCGTGGTGAGAACAACCCTGGTGTCGGCCGCGAGTCGCTGCATGGATTTGCTGTCGTAGCAGTCGGCAATAATAATGGGCAGGCTGCCAGGCTGGACCTCCAGATCGGCACAGATCTTTTCCAGTTTCTGCTGATCTCGCCCGGCGATTGCCCAGCGCAGCTTGCCGTCGGTGCCGTATTTGCCAAGCAGGTACTCCGTGACGAGCCTGCCGGTGAAACCCGATGCGCCCCATACTGTTACGTCGTACTGGCGGTGATTCTGCTTGTTATTGGCGTCCATCCGACTCTTCTGTTCTGTGCGTGTCTCTCGCATGTTATTCGGGATTAGTACTCCGTCAAGGAGAAATTGATGGAGTACTAGCCCAATGCGGTTTGCTGGCACGATCCACGACCTCAGGTATTATCGTGCTGTCTATCAAACCCTGTCAGGACGCTGTTGCAGCGAGATGACCCACCAGAACCACCCTGAAAAATACGATGTGATCATTATCGGCGCCGGATTCTCCGGCATCGGAATGGGCATCAAACTGAAAGAAGCGGGCATAGACAATTTTCTGATTCTAGAGGGCGCGGACTCGATCGGCGGTACCTGGCGCGACAACGATTACCCGGGCTGTGCGTGTGATATCCCATCACACCTCTACTCTTTCTCATTTGAACCATCCCCGGACTGGAGCCGCATGTTTCCCGCACAGGATGAGATATGGACTTACCTGAAACACTGTGTCGACAAATATGGATTGACCCCGTACCTGAGTTTAAACAGCAATGTCGACAAAGCTGTGTTTGACGAAGACGCGCTTGACTGGAAGGTGACGACGGACGATGGCCGCTCTTTTGCGGGCAGGGCGCTTGTGTCAGGAATGGGAGGGTTGAGTCGCCCTGCGTATCCGGACATTCCGGGACTATCACATTTTAAGGGAAGCTGTTTTCACTCGGCGCGCTGGGACCATAGTTTCAAATTTCACGACAAGACGGTCGCGGTGATTGGCACCGGTGCGAGCGCCATACAGTTCGTACCGCAGATTGTTGACGACGTCAAAAGCCTGCTCCTGTTTCAGCGCACGCCGCCATGGATCGTGCCGAAGCTCGATCGCCCGATTCGTAGCTGGGAGAGATGGTTATACCGTTATGTTCCGTTGGCCCGATTCTTGTTTCGAAATTTCATTTACTGGAGACAAGAGGTCAGGGGCATTGGATTCACAATCGATCCGAGGCTAATGGGCCACGCGAATAAAATCGCCCTCGAGCACCTGGAAAAACAGGTCGCCGACGAGCAACTTCGCAACAACCTGACCCCTGATTACACGATAGGGTGCAAGCGAATCCTGATTTCGTGTGACTACTACCCGGCGCTGCAAAGAGACAATCTCAGCCTGATAATGACCGGCATCCGGGAAATTACTGCAGATAGTATCGTTGATGACGATGGTCACGAACACCAGATCGACGCCATAGTTCTCGGCACCGGGTTTCGAGCGACCGATCCGATATCTCCGACACGAATCTTCGGTATTGGTGGCCGGGAGCTGTCCCATGACTGGCAAAACGGGCCGGAGGCGTTTCTGGGGATCAATGTGGCCGGGTACCCGAACTTTTTCCTGTTGGTGGGTCCGAACACCGGTCTCGGGCACAATTCGATGATCTTCATGATCGAGTCCCAGGTCCGCTACACGATCAAGATGCTCAGGAAGATGTCCGAGGAAGACATCCAGGCTGTTGATGTGAAGGCCGACAGTCAGGAGCAATTCAATCGCAATCTGCAGCGGATTCTTGCGAAGTCTGTATGGCAATCGGGTTGCAAGAGCTGGTACCTGACCGAGGACGGAAAGAACTCTTCGATCTGGCCGGGGCCTGCCTTCAGCTATTGGGCGCGAACCTTGCGACCGGATATGCGCCATTACAATGTTACTGGCCGGCGCAATCGATGACCGGGGCGGGGCCAGGCCGAAACACTCGTTGGTCCTGTCGATTATCCCCGGTGTGACTTTTGACAACGACTAACGGAAAATGCCCGATTACCGTTCACACAATTTTCACAACGGAAGTTTTTTCATGTTCAAAGCAAATCCCTTTAAGCTGATCCTTGTCCTGAGCTTCGTGTCGATTACCGCAGCAGGATGTAACGGCGCGCCCGACGACAGCAAGACTGCCCCCCCCATGACATCGGAGCAGGGCCTGCTCAGGTATGTCCCGGCGGATACGCCGTATGTCTTCGCGATGATAGATCCGCTGTCCGACGAGGTGGCCGACAAGTTTGAGCCGAAGCTCGATGCGATGCTGACGACCTATCAGGCAGTGCTGCGGGCAACTATACAAAACAGAGCGACAGATGAATCCGATGCTGAAGATGGCAATGGTATTCCCGATGAAGCCGCCGCACTTCTGGAAGAGTTGGCTGGACTCTTGAGCATAGAGGGACTTCGCAGTGCCGGCATCGAGCGTGACTCGACGATGGTGTTATATGGGTCCGGTCTGCTCCCGGTCATGCGAATGACGCTTTCCGACGGCGACCTGCTCGAGGCAACCATTGCCCGCATGGAGAAAAAAGCGAAGCAAAGCATGTCAGTGGCGATGATCGATGGTCAGTCCTATCGCTACGCAGGCGATGAGGAGGCGCGATTCGTCGTCGCGGTCATCGACGATGAATTCGTGATGAGTATTGTGCCGACGAATCTGCCGGAAGATTTGCTCAAATCAGTTTTGGGCCTGACACTTCCTTCGTCAAGCATCGCCGACAGCGGTGAACTGCAGACAATCATCGACGACAACGGCTTTCAATCACATTCGGTTGGCTTGATCGACGTTGAGCGCATCGTCGCCACTTTCCTTGATGACCAGTCCGGCGTCAATGCAGAGCTCCTGACACTAATGGAATATGACGGCTCGGTCTTGAGTGATGTCTGCAAGTCGGAAATTCGGTCCATAGCGTCCGTCGCACCGCGGATCGTCACAGGCTACACAGAGATGAGCGTCGAGAAGTTCACGTCCAATACGATCGTCGAACTGCGCAGTGACATAGCCGCGGGGCTTAGCACGCTGTCGGCGCCGGTTCCCGG
>JAPUKV010000014.1 GCA_027295475.1 Pseudomonadota bacterium | reverse complement strand
ACAGAGGTCCGTCTGCCGTTTTTGGGCTGGGTTTGGTCTCTTTCAAGGTCAAACCGGAGTCGATCAGGCCCTTGACCACCTTCTGGTTGTGCTTTTCGGCAAAAAACGATTGAATTCTGGAGGCAACGATCGGGCCCACGTCCTGCACTGTCTGCAAGCTCTCCTCATCAGCGTTCATGATGCTCGTGAGCTTGCCGTAGTGAGCCGAAAGTGAGCGGGCGGTCGCCTCCCCCACCTCGCGAATACCCAGGCCGTAGAGGAACCTGGCAAGCGGTGTGTCTTTAATTCGTGCTATTGCCGCAAGCAGATTCTCCGCCGATTTCTCACCCATCCGATCCATGCCGGCCAATTCGTCCCTTTCGAGGTGATAGAGGTCGGCAGCTGTCTGGATTCGGTCGATCGCGACCAGCTGCTCGATGAGCTTGCTGCCGAGACCGTCGACATCGAGTGCTCGTCGCGACACAAAATGCTTCAGCGCCTCTGCTCGTTGCGCAGCGCATATAAAGCCTCCGGTACAGCGTGCCACGGCCTCGCCCTGTTCTCTGACCACTGCAGAGTGACAGACCGGACATTTTTCCGGCGCCCTGACAATCCTGGTGCGCTTGGGGCGCCGATCGGGAATGGTCCTGACGACTTCCGGGATAACATCCCCGGCACGGCGGATAATGACCGTATCGCCAACGCGGACGTCCTTCCGGTGCAGCTCGTCCATGTTATGCAGCGTCGCGTTACTGACTGTGACCCCGCCGACGAATACCGGCTCCAGCCTGGCGACAGGAGTGATGGCGCCTGTTCTACCCACCTGAAATTCGATCGCACGGACGATTGTGAGCTCCTCCTCGGCCGGAAATTTGTGCGCAATAGCCCAGCGCGGAGCCCTGGAAACGAAGCCCAGTTGCTGCTGGTAGTCGAGGCGGTCCACTTTGTAGACGACACCGTCTATGTCGTAACGCAGCGAATCCCGCCGCCGGCCAATATCTGCGTAATATTCCAGACAGCCCCGGATACCCGAGACCAGCTTGCGTTCCGGACAAACCTTGAAGCCCCACTCCTGTAGTCGATCCAGAATCTCGCTGTGGCAGCCCGGGAGTGCACCACCCTCAGTCACGCCCACTGAGTAGATGTAAATATCCAGGGGCCGCTCGGCGGTCAGGCGCGGATCCAGTTGCCGCAGGCTGCCCGCAGCTGCATTGCGTGGATTGACGAAGGTCTTTTCACCCTTCTTCAATGCCTGCTCGTTGTACGCCCTGAAGCCGTCGCGCGGCATGAATACTTCGCCGCGTACCTCGAGCGTTGTCGGGAATCCTTTGTTCAGAAGCTTCAGCGGCACTGCGTCGATGGTTCTGACATTGTGTGTGATGTCCTCACCCGTCGTTCCGTCGCCGCGCGTGGCGCCGCGCATCAGTTGCCCCTTTTCATACAACAGGCTGACTGCTGCACCGTCTAGTTTCGGTTCGGCGGCGTAATCGAGATTCGCGTCAAGCTCCAGTTCGAGCCGTTCTGTCACGCGGCGGTGAAAATCATTGAGTTCATCTTCAGAGAAAGCGTTATCCAGCGACAGCATCGGCAGGATATGTTGAACGGTACCGAACGCCTTGATGGGTTCGGCGCCCACGCGCTGTGTCGGCGAATCGGCGGTCACCAGCTCGGGATGTTTATTTTCAAGATCCTGCAGTTCGCGAACCAGCCGGTCGTACTCTGCGTCCGGCACTTCCGGCTCATCGAGCACGTGATATCGATAGTTGTGATGCCTTATCTGGCTGCGAAGTGACTCGACTTTCTTTAGCGTCGCGGCTGAGGCGGTCATTGGCGGGACACGGATGCCCTGGATCAGGCGACCAGCACGCTGTGCTGAAACTGAATGATTTCATCCCGCAGATAGCACTCGCGCTGAATACTCAGCGTACTCCCGGACTCGTCCAGCAGCTCGGCATTGAGTGATTGTGTCAGCGCGCGGGCGGCGGCAATCATCAGATCATATGCCTGTGCGCCGTCAATCGGACCCGGCAGCACCATAAACAGGCTGATGCCGGGCAACTCCTGTTCCCTGATTGTCTGCAAATCGAAGGTGCCGGGCTCGATGAGACTGGCAGCGCTAAAAATCACTTTATCCTGGTCCGATCCCTCATAGCGATGGTAGATGCCGAATTTGCCGTGGCTCATTCCAATGCCGCGAAGATTCAATATCAATTCTTCGCCGTTTATTGTGCCCTGATTTTTGGCGACGATGCGTAGCGTTACGATCTTTTGCTCGGGATCGGCAATCTCGTCGTCTGGATCGGTGGCCGTCAGGCTGCCGACCGCTTCGTCATCGGAATGATCGTCGGCGTCCACGTCGCCGTCGAGGGGTGGTTCGACGCGATCGTGGCCGACTTGTGGTGAAGGTGCTTCGTCAGTCCTCGTGCGCTGGTAGCGGCTATAAAAATAGACGCCGGCTACGACCAACACTCCGAATAACAACAGCAACCAGCGCAGACCGTCCATAAGGCTTCTCTGATGATCTCAGGTCAGCTTGCCGCCATTTTCACGGCTTCGTCAAGATCCACGGCCACCACGCGAGATACGCCCGGCTCCTGCATCGTGACGCCCGTGAGTTGCCGCGCCATTTCCATCGTGACTTTGTTGTGCGTGATAAACACGAACTGAACCTTGTCGGCCATTTCTTTGACGATATTGCAAAAGCGCGCGATATTTGCGTCGTCCAGCGGTGCATCGACTTCGTCCAGCAAACAGAAGGGGGCAGGATTCAACTCGAATATGGCGAATACGAGCGCCACCGCAGCCAGGGCCTTTTCACCGCCGGACAGTAAATGGATGGTGCTGTTGCGCTTGCCCGGCGGTCTCGCCATCACGGTTACGCCTGCCGTCAGAAAATCGTCGCCGGTCATTTCCAGGTATGCATGGCCACCGCCAAACAATTTCGGGAACAGCCGTTTGAAGCCGGTATCAACGTTGGCGAAGGTCTCACGGAACCGGGTACGAGTCTCGCGATCGATCTTACGAATCGCGCCATCGAGTGTTGCCAGCGCATCGTGCAGGTCCGCGAGTTGCGAATCGAGATATTCCTTACGCTCCGACTGTTCCTTAAATTCGTCGATGGCAGCAAGGTTGATGGGTCCAAGCCGATCAATACGCCGGCGAATCTTCTCGAGTTTCTCGTTCCAGGATTCGGGGTCCGCATCTTCATCCAGGCCTTCAAGCAGTTCGCCCAGTTCAAATCCGGTTTTGTCCAACTGATCCGAAATACCCTCGCGTCGGACGCGAATTTCCTGCTCGGCCATGCGGGCCACATTGACCAACCCTTGAGACTCTTCGACTGACTGCACCCCGAACATGCGGTTCTGTTCGAGATCGCGAAACAGTTTTTCGACTTCCTCGACACGTCTTCTGGCATCG
>JAPUKV010000139.1 GCA_027295475.1 Pseudomonadota bacterium | reverse complement strand
ACGGCATCATCTCCACCGATATCTGCCAATGCATAAACGGCCTTGACGCGGACTTTCTTGTCTTCGTCGGCCAAGGCGTAGCTCAAAGGCGCAATGACTTCGTTCACCTTAAGCCTTCTCAGACCCTTGATGGCCTCCTGTCTGACGCGGATGTCATCGCTCATCAACTGCGATTGCAGCACCTCGATGACGGATGTGGTTTCCCACACAGAGTGGCTGGCAGCTTCCGTATAACCGCGGCCATTCGCTGATTGATTGGAGAAGACCCACAGGGTGCTCTGACGCTTATGGTTTGCGATCCTTGCACCGGTCGCCGCCTGCGCCTGATGCAGCAGGTAACTTTGCCCTCGCATGATGCGCCTCAACGCCTCGAACAAGGGTAGCCGTTCGAGTTCCAGGGTGAGCCGGCCGTGCAGAGGCGCATGCGAGACGACGATCAGATCGCTTTGGCCAGCAATCTCATCCAGGACATCCCGAACACTCACGTTGTGTGCCGTCAGCGTCACGAGATCGTCACTCATCTCGACGATCAGGTAGCTTGTTGCACTGTCGGCGGTTACCTGCCTGTCTTCAAAAACATCCTGTGCCATGACGCCGTTGACGAAAAGCAAAATACACGACACCAGACTCGCTTGGCGACCAACGTTTGTGGTCAAAGTATTGCAAATGGCCGGTTTCATTGTAGAACTCGAGTCACGCTGGAGACACAGTGTCGTTTCGTGATTGACAGTCAGCAAGTTATCGGCAACGGGCCGCAATCGCCTCTCTCGACTGTTAAGTGTCAAAAGGCGATTGCTGTCCTTGGATTTCACGCAGCTCTTTCAGGGCCGCAATAATATCCAGACTGACTAACTAGTCCTCGCATCCTTCGTCTTCATTGACGCAGATGTCAAATATCTCCGTAAAGGTCGCGTTATCTTCTCCACCGATCGCACCGACTTCGATCTTTACCAGCGTATCGTCGGGTATGGAGTCAATATATTCTTTCGGGACCGTCACTTTTAATGGTGAAAATTTGGCTAAATCGCCTGATACCCGGATGGTGAACTTGAGTTGTCCTAACGGATCACCATCCTCAACATCGGGTTCGAAAACGACTTCCCAGGCGTCAACCACCACATCTCTCGGGTGTATCGGCAGAGGGCCATTCGGGTCGACGAAGTCATCCGTCAATTCCTGTTTTCCCGCGCAATTCCCGAGATCGTCACCCGCATCCCATGCAATGACGTTGGGGCCAACAACATCAAACGTCAAGTTCTTAGGAGCAGCGGGAATTTCATAGAGGAGCTCCGTTTCACCCGTTAGCGTCTCTCCCTCCTCTCCCCTCCCTACGAATTCGTAGGTGCCAGCTGACCATCGCTCCAGAAACTCTTCCAACGTGACGACTTCATCGTCCTCTTCTTCTTTAAGCGAGTCCCTACAAAACGGCTCAGCACTCTCGACAAAGGTTTCTGTCATAAATTGTTCACGCTCTTCTCTTTTCGCGATCGCTTCGAAGATTTTCTGGCCATCAGGATTCTGGACTTCGCTTTTAATCAGGTCATCGCCATCCATCAGGAAATGAAAACCAATATCCCCATCCGTGGCATTGATTTCAATAAGCGCCTTGCACTCACCCAACTCGCCGCACGGTTCGGTTGCCGTTGCGACCGTAGTGATAGCCAAGACAACCATTGCACCGGCTGCGCCGACAAGCGTATTTGACATAAAATGTTTTTGTTTCATTTCTAGTTCCCCTCGCGCATTTGTCTGCAAGTGTGCCAACACAGCCGAACACGGCTGCGCTACTTGTTATGCGCATGTATATGCTTAGACGGCTGCTCTGGGGAAAATCGGTCGTCTAATCGTCAAAGCGCAGGCGTGAGGCAGGATTCACGCGACCGCTTTTGCGGCGCGAGCCAACTAACTAACTACATTAGAGTTCTTCGAACGGCGGCAAACAATACTGTGCTCAGCGGTTTTGTGGGTCGGCATTATGGAGATACGAGCCGAGCCTTTGATTGCTTTTGGACAGGGGGCTTGGCGTCGGATTTCCCGATGTCGATGATATAGGCGGTCCAACCGCAACGGGCGGTACATTCGACCTTACGTATGATGCCAAAACAGAATTCCACGTGATGGGAACTCTCGGTACTACTTACCACTTCACGTCGATCTGGGCTGTCACCCTTGCTGCTCGAGTTGAGCATCATTTCAAGGTTGGACTGTCGCAGCAATTCTTCGAGTACGCTTCTGATGCTCGCATTGTCGGCCTGGATTGAAACGGCCACATTGCTGATCGCGATGTGCAGATAGTCTTCGGTCTGCGCATATCCAAGTAAAAACGCGAGGCCTGCTGCAAGGCAGGCCCCACGTACCGTAGGAGCTGTTTTTCCTCCAGTGCGCATGGGGGAGATATGCGCTATTCAGCTAGCACAAAGCAGCTCTCAACAGCGGTCTGGTTGAAGCTCTCTTCTTAGACAGAAGGCAGGCGGAAAATCGGTCGCGAATTACGGAAAACTGAATGAATGCTGAATGAAGTTCCGGCCAGGATTCAGTCGTGATTCACCGGCGACAGGGTCTAATGGCAGCAAGGATGTTGCTTGTGGACAAAAAGGTGAATGAAATGATCGCTGTAAAAGGGAAAAACAGGCAGGGGCAAAATATCTACTTCGGCATTGTGTCAGCAATACTCTTTCTCAGTGCTGCAAGTACTGAACTGTCCGCAGAGGAGGCCGCGGCGACGGTAGGCGATGCCGATGAGATCCGCGTTTCAAGAAGCCTGCGAGGCAGCCCTGACCGAATCAGGGAGAAATATTCGAAGCTGGAGAAATCAGACGATAACTATAAAGCTCTCACATTAAGTGGGACACGATCTTCGCCCAGCGGGCAGCACAGCGCCGGAAATGATTTCTGGTTCTACACGGCTGACGTCATTCTCTTCAATGACGACGACTCCGATGGATATTACTGGGGCATTGACCTTCTTTTTGACGCCGATACGTATTACGACGTCGCAGACGTGTATGCGGTCGTTTACCTGAGTTTCCAGGGAGGCCCCTGGAACGAATTCGCAGTGACGGAGTCGTTTCCGATATTCGGTGCAAGCAGCGACGATGAATACGTATTGGTTACGGAGCTGGTGTCCGGGTATCCGACGGGAGATTACGATCTTCTAATCGAGCTTTTCGATTCCTTCGATGGCGCGTTCCTGGCCAGCTACGGGCCCGAGGACACATCAGAGCTCAGTTTCCTGCCACTGGAAGATTCGAACAGAGACGATCCGCACTTCGATGATCAAGTAGTAATTAGTCACGGTGGTGGTGGCGCGACCAGTTGGTGGATGATCTCCCTGATGCTACTGTTGCTGCTTGGAACTTCATTACGAAACGATCGCAAGCGTCAGCAGAAAGCTCAGATCCGGGGAAGCAAGTTCAACTGATTTAACACAGTTGATGCTCGATCGGATCGAGCGGCATAACGATACGCTGAACGCTTTCATTACGGTCACGGGCGATCTCGCGCTCGAACAGGCACGGAGAGCGGACGACGAACGCAGCCAGGGAAAGGACTGCGGACCACTTCACGGCATTCCAATCGCGATCAAAGATCTGTTCGCCACCAAAGGGATTCGCACGACCAATGGATCGAAGTTATTCGAAAACTGGATTCCGGATTACGACGCTGCGGCGGTGACGCGCATGCTCGACGCAGGAGTAGTGTTGCTTGGCAAAACGGGACTTCATGAGCTGGCTTACGGCAATACCAGCATCAATCCTTTCTTCGGGGCGGTCCGTAATCCCTGGGCGACCGACCACGATCCCGGTGGTTCCAGCGGTGGCTCCGCGTCCGCCGTGTCGGCGGGATTGGCGTATGCGGCATTGGGTTCTGAAACAGGATGTTCGATTCGCCAACCTGCGCACTGCTGCGGCATCGTCGGCCACAAGCCAAGCTATGGTCTGGTCAGCACGGCGGGAGTACAGCCGCTGGTCTGGACAATGGATCATGTCGGGCCGCTGACGCGCAGCGTCGAAGACGCAGCATTGCTGCTTGCTGCCCTGGCCGGCCACAATCCTGATGATCCTTACTCGGCGATAAACGCGAGCGTGGAGAACTTTGATTGCTCGGGCGCCAGGCTTGACGGAACGGTAATCGGCGTCGTTCGAAGCTTCTTCTTCGACGGCTACACCGACGTAATCGACGTCGTTGATGCTGCACTCGAAACGCTTCGCGAGCTGGGTGCCAAGCTCATCGATCTTGAGCTTGCCAACGTCGAACAGGCTTCCAGGGAGGCCCGCGTTACTTTCGCCGAGGCACTGGCTGTGCACGCTGACAATCTTGAGCAGAATCCGGAGGGATTCAGTGAAGAACTTCGCGGACGCCTGGCCGAGTCGGCAAGCATACCGGCAAGCCGGTACGCACAAGCGCAGCACTTTCGCCGCCAATTCACAAAAGAGTGTGAAGCGCTGATGTCGAAGTGCGAAGTTTTGCTTGCGCCGACCGCGACCATTGCCGCTGCGCCGATCAACGACAGGCCGGAGGATTACCGGCGGCACGCCTGGAAGAACACCGGCATCAGTGATTTCACGGGTCAGCCATCCGTCTCGATTCCCTGCGGCTTTACCGCTAAGGGACTTCCCGTCGGCATGATGTTCACAGGTCGCCTGTTTGAAGATCGGCAAGTGCTGCAGATTGCCCATGCAGTTCAGCAGGCAACGGATTGGTACCGAACTCCACCCGATTTCCCATAGTATTGAGAATTGCCCGTCAGGACGGGCTCCTACGATTCTATTGCCACCTGTTGGAGCCCGTCCTGACGGGCGATTCAATAAATGACCGTCGAACATTCATCGCGCCGCGGCGAATGCTCATTAGGGTGGACTGCATCCTGACGGTCGAGCTCTTTAAGAGGCAGGGCTCTGGATTGGTGCAGATCGTGATCCTGCGATTCTCGCGGTCCGCATGACTTTCCTGCCCCAGGCAGAGAGAGTGTCGAAGTAGGCGTAAAGCGCGGGTACGACCAGCAACGAGACGATCGTGGAAAATGCAAGGCCGCCGATAATGGCGCGGGCCATCGGGAAATACGGAGGACCGTCGCCGCCGACCTGAGTGGTGCTAACTGCCAGCGGCGTCAAGCCGAGAATTGTTGTCGCTACCGTCATCAATATCGGTCGCAGTCGATCCCGGCCCGCTTTGATGATCGCCTCATTTCGCGGCATACCTTCCTGGCGCAGGTTATTGATGTGATCGACGAGTACGATGCCGTTATTCACGACGACACCAATTAATATCATGATGCCGATCGACGCCATGAACGAAAATGTGGTGCCCGTCGCTGCAAAAAACAAAAATACGCCGAATATCGAAAACGCGATCGAACCAAGGATGATCGAAAATGGAAACAGCAAAGATTCGAACACCGCGGCCATGACCAGAAAGATGCAGGCAATGCCCAGCATGATGTTGGTCGCCATCATCTGCTGCGTTTCATCCTGCTGGTCGAAACCACGCCCAAACTTCCAGCTGTAGCCAGGCGGAAGTTCGAACTGCTCCATGAGGCTTTCGACCTTTGGTCGAACCAGTTCCAGACTGGAGTCTTCCTCAAGGTTCGCCGAAATTACTACAGCGGTCTGGCGGTCAACGCGCTGAATCGTGTCAGGTGCATAGCCGAGATGAAAATTGGCCACAGTCCCCAGCGTGATTCGCCGTCCGTCTGCAGCATAAAGAGGCAGGTTGGCCAGTTGCTCCACGCTTTGCTTGTCGCTGTCTCTGAAGGCCAGCCGGACCGCGACTTCGCCCAGATCACCGCGAAACTCGCGCAGATTCTGGCCGCGCATTGCGATCGCGATCGATCCTGCGATCTGCTGGACGGTAAGGCCGACCGCTGCGGCACGTACCCGATCAACGTGTACGCGGACTTCACGCTCGCCGGCTTGAGCGTCGGAACGAACGTCCTTGAGTCCTTCGACTGACTCGAGCGCGCGCGCGAGGTTAGCAGCGAGCTCGTTCAAGCGTCCAGTTGAATCACCCGAGACCTGCAGGTTGAAGCCCTCGCCTCCACCCTGTTGCTCGAACTCGAAACTCGGTTTTCCGATGGCGATGACTGGCATGTCTGCCTCGATACGCTTGATGATTTCCTTTGTCGAAAGCGTTGCGTCGTCTTCATCGGTTAGCAATATGGTCGACTGGGCACGAACCAAGTCGTAGTAGCTGTAGATCGAGCGAATGTTGAATTCTTCCTGGCGGGAAAAAAGGTACTCCTCGATTGTGTCGACCGTGGCCTCAATTCGCTCGAGCGGATGCTGTCCATCTATATGGTACGGCATGAATAACCGTCGCCCCGATTCCTGCGGGAATGCGTCGAACTTGACCAGTTGCAGCACTAGCGGCATCACTCCGATAACACATATGAAGATAATACCGCCGAAGGTTTTCCACGGATGAACCAGAATCCACTGAAGGCTTCGCACATAGCGCTTGGTCAAGCGAACCATCAAAGCCTGGCCTTTCGGCTCGGGCCGCAGTGCGACGCGCGCGGCCAGCATCGGTACCAGTGTCTGAGCGATCAACAGGGAGGCGAGCAGAGCGACAATGATAGTCACGGCCACGTGTGTCATGAATACGGAAATGTCGGTTTTTGTTCCGAACATAATCGGAACGAAAACAATGATCGTCGTTGCCGTGCCGGCGATGACGGCAAGGCCAACTTCATTGACACCTGCCAATGTCGCTGCCTGGGGTTTGTCGGGATGCATTGCACGGTGACGGAAAACGTTCTCGGTCACAACAACGGCGTTATCCACCAGCATGCCAACGGCGAGCATCAGCCCCATCATGGTCAGCATATTCAGGCTAAGTCCGGCAAAGTACAGAACGCCGAGCGTTATTGTCAGCGAGAATGGCACTGCAGCAATCACGATCAAAGTTGTTGTTACCTGCCGGAGAAACATGTAAAGAACCAACAGAGCGAGAAGTGCGCCGACCATGCCGGCATTTAGCAGATCGGATAAGGATTCGCGTACGCTGTCGCCCTGGTTGTCCAGGGAAAAGATGTTGATTCCCTGCATTTGTGGCAGGCGGCTGATCTTTTCCACTTCCGCCATTACGCGGTCAGTAACGTCCACCATATTGGATCCGGTCGACTTGCTGATCGCCACGCCGATGGCGTACTTACGGTCAAGATGGCGGCCGTACTCTCTATCGGGGCTTCGCAAGGCGATTTCGGCAACGTCGCGAAGACGCACGTTGCTCTTATCGATAACGATGTCGCCGATTTCGTCCAGCGAGGCGAATTCGCCACGTGGCCGCACGCTGAATCGCTGGCCGCCGGCGGTAATGCGTCCCGCACTGACGGCAAAATTGCTGCGCTCGAGGAGCTGGCGAAGCTCATTAAGATCAATGCCATGAGCCGCCAACCGGTCCGCATCGAGCAGAATGCGAATCTCTCGCGGATCGACCCCGTGCAGCTGGACCTGCGATACGCCTTCGAGTCTTTCAAGGGGTCTCTTGAGCAGGCGATCGAGCAGATCGTAGCTGTTCGACAAGTCGCGGTCGCTTGAAATTCTGAGCTGCAGAACCGGCTGGTCGCCCAGCGACCCCGTAAAAATAAATACTCGTCTTACGTCATCAGGGAGTTCCTGGCGAATACCGTCTACCTTGGCGCGTGCCTCGATTCCCTTTACCCCCATGCTTTCATCCCAGCCAAACTGCAGGAACACCTCGGCCTGATTATCCCTGGACGAGGAGTACATACGCTCGACGCCCGATAATGTTGCCAGCGCTTCCTCAATCGGTCGCGTTATCAGGCGCTCAATTTCTTCTGGTGTTGAGCCTTCGTAGGGAACCTGGATGAAGATCCCCGGGAATTCGATATCGGGAAACTTTTCGAGTGGCAGCAGTCTTGCAGCAAGCATCCCGACCAGCGCGAGTGCCACAAAAATCACAGTTGTCGTAATCGGGCGGCGAATTGCGATCTCGGTGTGCTTCATTTCTGCGCCCGGTCAGCCGCCTGCGGGGCTGAGCACTTCGCTACCGGCAGCAAGGCTCGATGGCCACTTCTTGCGATCCAGTAAAGAATACACAACGGGAATCACGATCAGCGTCAGCAGCGTCGATACCAACAGGCCGCCGATCACGGTTATTGCCATTGGCGTTCTGACTTCCGCGCCCTCGCCAAAACCAATTGCCATCGGCAGCAGCCCGAGAGCGGTCGTCAGCGTTGTCATCAGTATTGGCCGCAACCGCGCGCGGCCGGCTTCCATAATCGCCTCAGTCTTCGCTGTTCCACTGCTACGCAACTGATTGATGAGGTCCACCAAAATGATTGCGTTATTGACCACGATACCGGCGAGCATGATGACGCCGATCAGGGCTACGATGTTAACGGTAGTGCCGGTCAGGAAGAGGGCGAGAACAGCGCCGACCAGGGCCAGCGGAATAGTGAACAGGATGACAAAGGGATGGATAAGCGACTCGAATTGTGACGCCATCACGAGATACACCAGGAACACAGCGAGCCCCAACGCAAATTGCATCGACTGGAACGAAGCCTGCATCTCTTCATTCTGTCCCGATACCATCGCCGTGACTCCCGATGGCATCGGTGTGCGATCAATGATCGACTGCGCTTCGGCGGCAGCTGCCCCGAGATCCCCGTAACCGAGATTTGCGGTAATCAGGGCAACACGTTCCTGCGCGATGCGGCGAACTTCCGAGGGTCCACGGGAGACCCTGATGTCGGCTACAGCCTCCAGGGTGACAGGTCTTTCCGCGGTCGGGTTGACAATCAGTTTGCGCAATTCTTCAACGCTGGCATTGCGCGTATCGACGCTACGGACCAGTACATCGATCTTCTTGTCGCGCCAGGTGAAACGCGTCGCCACTTCCCCGCGCACATTAGCAACAACCCGGTCAGCGATATCCCGTACAGCAAGCCCCAGCTTGGCTGCGCGTTCCTGGTCAAAAACAATCTGAATTTCCGGATTACCTTGTTCGATCGTAGTCTTGATGTCGGTGAAGCGGTCGGATGCAGACATGGCGGTCACGATTGCCTGATTGACTGCCGCCAGGGCATCCAGATTGTAACCAGATACTTCTATCTGCAGCGGGCTGGCAAAACTCATCAATGCGGGGCGGCTGAACTCGTACTGCACGCCCGGCAGACGCGAAAGCTCGCGACGCATGATGTCCATCGCCTTGTTTTCTTCCTCGCGCCCGGATCCCGGCGACATCGTGATGCTGAGCGTGCCCGTATTTTCTCCGGCCTCGACCGGGTTTGCGTCCAGCCGGTTACCGGTTCCGGCGACAGAGAAGCTTAGCTCGACGTCAGCGATATCACGGGTGGCGCGGTGCGTTGCCTGAATCGCACGATCCGTCTCGGCCAGGGGTGCGCCCGGCGGTAAACGGAGATCGACGTTGAACTCGCCTTGCGAAAGCTGCGGAATCAACTCGGTCCCGAGCCGCGGGATGAGCAGCATGGTGGCAACGAATATGGCGGTAGCGCCCGAAAGAATTATTGCACGGTGCCCGAGAGACCAGGCCAGCATGCCCGGATAGAAAGTTGCCACGGTTTTGTACAGCCGTTGGAGCAACCAGCTCGGTGCCCAAAGGATTAACCAGAACAGCCACTTGATCTTGCCAAAAACCCAGGCAAGTCCCCTGACGACATGCGCGACGATTTTCGTAAACCGGCCCGCGGGCGTGTCCTCTTTCACGTCCTCGTAACGGTAACCCGAGCCCAGCGCGGCCAGCATTGGAATCAGTGTCAGCGCAACAATAAGGGAAAAAACCAGCGCAAAAGTGACGGTCAATGCCTGATCGCGAAACAGTTGTCCCGCTATGCCGCTAATGAAGACCATCGGGAAAAAGACCGCGATAGTGGTAAGCGTTGCGGCGATGACGGCGCCGGAGACCTCAGCAGTTCCGTTTCTGGCGGCCTCCAGGGTGCTTTCACCCTGCTCTCTCTTCCGAAAGATGTTTTCGAGCACGACGATGGCGTTGTCGACCAGCATGCCTATGGCCAGTGCGATGCCGCCGAGCGACATGATGTTGAGCGAAATATCGTTCGCGTACATCAGCAAAAAAGTGCCGATGACCGAAATCGGAATCGCGACCGCGATGATTGAGGTTGCCCGAGAGTCCCGAAGGAATCCGTACAGTACGATAATTGCGAGAATGCCGCCGAAAATTGCCGCTGTTGTCACGTCGTTGATTGCGGAGGCGATGAACTTTGACTGATCGTAAATCTTGACCAGCTCCAAGTTATCGGGAAGCGTCTTCTGGATTTGCTGAAGGCGTCGCTCGACACGGTTCGCAACCTGTACCGTGTTGGCATCGCCTTCTTTATAAACAGCGAGTTCTACCGACTCCCGACCATTAACCCGTGTGATCGCCTCGCGCTCCTTGTAGCCGCGCTTAACGGTTGCAACATCGCCGAGATAAATCGGTCGACCGGCGACGTTCGCGACGATTGCGGATGCAAATCCTTCCACACTCTGGAACTCGTTGATCGTGCGGACCAGGAATCGTTGGTTGCCTTCTTCGAGACGCCCGCCGGACAGATTTACGTTCTCGGCACGGATGCGCTGAGCAATCTGCTGAATGCTGATGCCGAGCTGAGAGAGCTTCTGCTGATCGACCTGAATCTGGATTTCATCCTCGAGGCCGCCGCTGACCTTTACTGCGGCCGTGCCCTCTTCCGCTTCCAGTTCGTTCTTTATCTGGTCTTCCGCCAGCCGTCTTAATACCTTGAGACTGGATTCGCTCGTTGTAACTTCCGCCCCGTCCTCGCCCTTCTTTAAGAGGCTGAGTCGCATGATCGGCTCGGAAGACGGATCGAATCGAAGCAGCAATGGCCGCTGGGCTTCGATCGGCAGATCCAGGATGTCGATTTTCTCCCTAACATCGACACCCGCAATGTCCATATCGGTGCCCCAACTGAATTCCAGGGTCACATCCGACTGGCCTGCTCTCGATACGGATCTCACGAGCCTGACGTTTCGAATTACACCAACGGCTTCTTCAATCGGCTTCGTGAGGAGATTTTCGATTTCGATTGGCGCCGCCCCCGTAAGCTCGGTCCGGACAGTGACAGTCGGGTAAGAGATATCAGGGAGGAGGTTGACTTTCAGGCGAGACAACGACACGAGGCCGAACAACACGATAGCAACGACAGACATCATGATCGTGACACGACGCTCAGTTGCAATCTCGATCAGACGGCGCATTGCTATATCACTTCGGCTTTTTGAGGCTTATTCGGATGTGATGTTACTGGCCGAGCTCTCTTCGGCATCTACCACATTTATAATCGAGACTTTCGATCCATCCTTCAGTCCTGTTTGTCCGACAACGACGATCTTTTCGTTGCCCGTCAGGCCGTCGAGGATCTCAATGTTCCCGTTGTTGGCGTAGCCTGTTGTGATCAACCGGCGTACAGCTTTCTCATCCTCAACGATAAATACCGAACTCTCGCCTGCTTCGTCGATAATTGCGCCTCTGGGAACTTGCAACGCCTGCGCGTGCATGTCATACACGATATTGACGCGGCCAAACATGCCGGGCTTTAGCCGCCGTGAGGTGTCGGATACTTCGACGGTGATTTTGAACGTGCCGGTCGCTGGGTCCACTACCGGGCTGATACGGGTTACAGATGCCTGGAACTCCTTTCCCTGCAGGGCATCGACTTCTATCATCGCAGCCTGCCCGCGGTCGATGCGTCGATATTCGCGTTCCGGCACATGCAGGTACGTGACCAGGGGTTCGAGACTCGTTACCTGGAACGTGACCGAGTTGGCATCGATCGTATTGCCGACCTTCACAAAGCGTTCGGCGATGACGCCGTCGATCGGCGCCCTGATTTCCGTGTAGCTGTACTCCAGTCTGGCGAGATTGTACGTGGCCTCGAGCGCTTCCGTTTCGTACTTGATTTTCTCGAAGTCTCCGACGCTGATCAGGCCTCTTTTCTTCAGATCGACGTTGCGCTGGTAGTCGCGCTGCGACTTGCGTAGATTGGCCTCGGCTTGCTTGAGTTCGAGACGCAGGCGGTCGCCGTCGAGACGAGCGAGCACCTGCCCGCTTGTTACGTCATCACCTTCTTCGACGAGAATCTCACGGATTTCACCGGCGACCTTTGCAATGACCTCAGCCTCAGCGAGGGCCTCGATAGGTGCCGTGCCCGAGTACATCGCATAAATATCGGCGCGGCTCGCGAAAGAGGTTTCTACCGGGATTGCGGGGGTGTCGTCTTTGGTCTTTTCGGCCTCCGCCCCATCTGCGTCCGCGGTGCTCTCCGATTCCGCGCCCGGTTGGCAGGCAGCCAACAATATCAAGCCGAGAATCGGACCGGGCAAGAATCGCCCTGTCGTCATTTTCGTCTCCCTTTACTTCCCATGTCAGTATCAGGCAGGGGATTTGTTGTTCTTCTTAGCCGGTGAAGATGGTCGGTAACGCGTTACTCGCCAGAACTCTCGCACCGTCGCGTAATCCGCCCTGACCTGTAATGACGATCTTCTCATTGGCTTCCAGACCGCGGAGTACCTCGACCAGACCATCCGACTCGATACCGACTTCGATGGCGC
>JAPUKV010000138.1 GCA_027295475.1 Pseudomonadota bacterium | reverse complement strand
TCCGAGGCCGGCGTGATTTTCTGCCCGTTCTCGGAAGCCGTACGGGAACACCCGGCGCTGGTGCAGAAGTATCTCGGCAGTGTTGTACCGCGTCGCGATAATTTCTATGCCGCGTTGAATTCAGCCGTGTTCAGTGACGGTTCGTTCGTTTACATACCCAAAGGCGTGCGCTGCCCGATGGAGCTGTCGACGTATTTTCGCATCAATGCCGCAAATACCGGGCAATTCGAACGCACGCTGATCATCGCCGAAGAAGGCAGTCACGTCAGCTATCTCGAAGGCTGTACAGCACCCATGCGCGACGAAAACCAGCTGCACGCCGCCGTCGTGGAACTGGTGGCGCTCAAGGACGCGGAGATAAAGTATTCGACCGTTCAGAACTGGTATCCGGGCGACGAGAACGGCGTCGGCGGTATCTACAACTTCGTCACCAAGCGCGGCGACTGCCGCGGCGCGAATTCAAAGATATCGTGGACTCAGGTCGAAACAGGATCCGCAATAACCTGGAAATACCCAAGTTGTATTCTGCGCGGCGCAAATTCGGTCGGCGAATTCTACTCAGTCGCTGTTGTAAACAACATGCAGCAGGCGGATACGGGCACCAAGATGATCCATATTGGTGCGAACACACGCAGCACGATCGTGTCGAAAGGCATTTCCGCCGGGAAAGCGCAGAATGTCTACCGCGGCCTGGTGCGAATCATGCCGCAGGCACACGGCGCTCGAAATCACACCCAGTGCGATTCACTGCTCATCGGCAAACAATGCGGCGCGCATACGTTTCCATACATGGAGATCAAGAACCCGTCGGCCAAGGTCGAACACGAAGCGACGACTTCAAAGATTTCCGCCGATCAGTTGTTCTACTGTCGGCAACGCGGCCTCTCGGAAGAGGATTCCGTCAACATGATCGTCAATGGCTTCTGCAAGGATGTCTTTAAGGAATTACCGATGGAGTTCGCTGTTGAAGCTCAGGCTTTGCTGAACGTCAGCCTTGAAGGCGCGATCGGTTAATTTATCACCCGGAAATAGAAATGCTTGAAATCAAGAACCTGAAAACCCGTATCGGTGATACCGAGATTCTTCGCGGACTAACGCTGTCGGCGGAAGCAGGCGAAGTGCACGCCATCATGGGACCGAACGGCTCCGGCAAGAGCACACTCGCACTGGTTATCGCGGGACACGACGACTACATCGTGACCGATGGTACCGTGACCTATAATGGACAGAACTTGCTGGACCTCGAACCCGAGGAGCGTGCCCGTGAGGGGGTTTTCCTGGGCTTCCAGTACCCCGTCGAAATACCGGGCGTCAACAATGCGTATCTGTTGAAAGCCGCAGTAAATGCCAGGCGCCGGTACAACGGCCTCGATGAAGTCGACGCGTTTGAATTCCTCAAGCTTGCCCGGGAGAAGATGACCGCGTTGGGCATGGACCCCAAGCTTCTGAATCGTGGCGTCAATGAAGGCTTCTCCGGTGGCGAGAAGAAACGCAATGAAGTCCTGCAGATGACAATGCTCGAGCCCAGCCTGGCCATTCTCGATGAAACCGATTCCGGACTCGACATCGACGCGCTCAAGGCGGTCGCCAAGGGCATCAACACGTTACGCAGCCCGGAACGGGCGATTGTTCTCATCACGCATTATCAGCGCCTGCTCGATTATGTCGAGCCTGATTTCGTGCACGTGCTGTCAGAAGGAAAAATAGTGCGCTCCGGCGACAAGACGCTGGCGCTGGAGCTGGAAGACAAGGGTTACGACTGGGTTCGTGAGGCCGTGAACGTATGAAGCAGCAGTTTCTTTCTATTGAGGGAGTCAGGGACGCTGTCCGGCAAATGCCTGAGGACGCGCTGACCCCTGTTCGCGAGGCCGCGCTGGCGCATCTTGACGAGCATGGCTTGCCGACGGTGCGGGATGAAGACTGGAAATACACTGACCTCGGCCCCGCCATCGACATCAGCAATCGCTGGTTAGCGGCCGGGGCCCGCTTGGCAACGGATAAGGAAATTGCTGATTCGATTGCTGCAATAACGGCATCCATCGATGCCGACTGGCTGGTCATCGCAAACGGCCTTATCGACGACTCCCGCGTGACCAAAAGCAATGGTCTTGACGTTTCCCGCTTTAGCGAGCGCCCTGAAACATTCGTCATGGAGCGGCCTCTCGCCAATTTGAACGCTGCACTGTTACGCGATGGTCTGCGCATTCAGGTCTCCGCCGCGACGAAAAAGCCGATTGGCCTGCTGGTAATCGACAGTGCGGGCGCGGCGACAGGTGTTTCCCAGGCAAGCATTGATATCGATATTGCGCCGGGCTGCGATGTCGAGATCATTGAATACCAGGCGTCTGTAGGCGAAAACGACCACTACGCGAATTCAGTCGTCGAACTGCGTGTCGGCCAGGGTGCAAGCGCTAGCTATGTGCGCATGCAGAATCGCGGCAACGGTCACGTGCAGACAGGCCGGCTGTCTGCTGCACTGGGCGTGGACAGCAAGATGAGTTTCGCCAGTTACGATCTGGGCGGTCGTCTCGTGCGTAACGACGTCGAAATTAACATGGCTGAACCTGGCGCTGAGATTAATATCGTTGGTCTGTACGTCGCCGGTGAAGGCCAGCACATCGACAACCACATACGTGTCGACCATCGTGTCGGGCCGACGACATCATCGCAGGAGTACCGCGGCATACTGAACGGCAACTGCCGCTGTGTCTGGAACGGCAAGGCCATCGTTCATGAAGGCGCAGACGGCACAGACGCAAGTCAGGCCAATCACAACCTCTTGCTTTCCGACAAAGCCGAGATCGACACCAAGCCGGAACTCGAAATATACGCC
>JAPUKV010000137.1 GCA_027295475.1 Pseudomonadota bacterium | reverse complement strand
AAAGCGATACATGAATACGAAAGATTTCCGCCCTGAAGGGGCTACGCGGACGCCGAAACCACGTCCGTCCCAGACCTCATATCGCTCTTGTCGGGGCTTCAGAGAGCGTATGCGGGCATCAGTGATTTTCTTTGACATATGCTACCCATGCTACCCAAATACTCCTATGGGTAGCAGATTGATCGAAATTGTGTGAAACGGCCTGAAACGTGCTGACTTTAGGAAAGCCTATAAAACAGGTATTTGGCCGCATAAAGGTTGGACATCGAGTGTTTCAAGATGTTCCATATTGTACTAGCTAAAGTCCCATTGGCTGATTCTAGCTTTTTAGGGGAAACGCGGTTGGCCAAAATGATGCCGGAAATGATCTCGATCAAGATTTCAGGACCTTCATGCAGTCAATTCCGACGGGTGGTGTACGCGCTGCTCTTTCTGCTGCCAATCCTGCAGATCGAGGGTTGTTATTACATGCAGGCCGCGCGAGGCCAAATCGATATCATGCACAAGCGCCGGCCTGTCGATGAGGTTATTCAAGATACAGACTCGCCTGATGCGCTGAAAGAGCGACTGGTCCTGCTTAAGGCTGCTCGCCGGTTTTCGGTTGATGAACTCTTTCTTCCCGATAATGAGAGCTATCGCAGTTATGCTGATCTTGAGCGCGACTATGTCGTGTGGAATGTTTTTGCTGCGCCGGAATTTTCTCTGCACCCCAGGCAATGGTGCTATCCGGTCGCCGGTTGCGTCAGTTATCGAGGTTATTTTTCGCAAGAGGCGGCGGACCGACAGGCAGGGAAGCTAAGGGCAAAACACTATGATGTCGTTGTTGGCGGCGTTACCGCGTACTCGACGCTGGGGCGTTTTGCAGACCCGGTGCTCAATACAATGATGCGCTGGAGTGAAATTGATCTGGTCGCGGTATTATTCCATGAGCTTGCCCATCAACAACTTTATATAAAAGATAATTCTGAATTTAATGAATCTTTTGCTACAGCAGTTGAGGAATTCGGGATCGAACTGTGGCTGACCAGCCGCAACGAAACGGACCGGTTGGGGGAATATCGCAGCAGTCGCGAGTTCAGGCAGCAGCTAATGGAATACGTTCAGACAGCACGGGCCGGGTTAAAGAAGCTGTATGTCAGCTCGGTTGACGGACGTGAAAAGCGCCAACAAAAACAGACGATCCTGACTGAGTTACGAGAGGCCGCGAGCCAGGAAGTCGATCGAACGGGGCGTCGCACTCCAGGCTGGCTAAAGGCGCCGCTTAACAATGCCAGCCTGATCCCGTTGACGCTGTATCAGGGGCGGCTGGCTGAGTTTCGTGAATTGCTGAAGGAGTGCGACGAGGATTTGCACTGTTTCTACGAACGGGCTGAGGCGCTCGTCAAATAGTGGGGTCGAACCGCTAACGTTTCTTAGCGTTTCGACCCCATTTTCATTTTTTTGCCTAACGGATTTGCAACATCAATTGCCGGTCGCCTCGCCTTACGAGCAGGAACAGGATGCGATTGCCCTGGGCGACCGCCCGCAGCTCACGCAGATCCTGAACTTGGCGGCGATTGACCGCAATTATGACGTCGCCCGACCGCAGACCACGCTGCGCCGCAGGGCTGCCGAGCTCGACTTCCGTTACGACAACGCCGGCAACGGTACTGGTCGAACTGGTTGCAAACTGCGCCCCGGCAAGGCCGGGGTGTATCTCAGTGCCGGCACTTCGGGATACCGATTGCTGACCGAGCGTTGCAGTCACTGAGTGGGACGTGCCGTCGCGGACAAACTCAATGCCTATTTCCTCGCCCGATCCCTTGAGGCCGATCGCGTTTGCCAGCTCACGGCTGTTATCGATCTTCTTATCGTCCACCCGGGTGATGATGTCGTCGACCTGTAAACCGGCTTCTTCGGCCGCGGAACCGGGCTCGATATTGGATACCAGTGCCCCGCTATCCACCTCGGCGCCCAGCGCTTTGGCACTTTCCTCGTCAATTGTCGTAATCGTGACACCCAGCAGTCCCCGCCGGACCTCACCGAAGTCGAGGATTTGACGCATGATCGACCGGGCTATTTCAGACGGCACCGCAAAACCAATGCCGACATTATTACCAGTGCGGCTGATAATCACCGAGTTGATGCCGATGAGCTCACCGTTCATATTGACGAGTGCGCCTCCTGAATTGCCGGGATTGATGGAGGCATCGGTCTGGATAAAGTCCTCGTAGCCGTTACTGCTGATGCCTGTTCGGCCAAGCGCGCTGATGATGCCGGAAGTCACGGTATGGCCGAGCCCGAACGGATTGCCGATCGCGATGACAAAATCACCGACTTCGACGTCGTCGGAGATGCCGATGGGCAACTCCACGAGATTCTGAGGGTCCACTTTGATGACCGCGATATCGGTCGCAGCATCGGATCCGACCACCACGGCGTCGAGGGAGACTTCGTTGATCAGGGAAATCTGAATCTTGTCGGCGTTTTCAACGACATGGTGATTAGTGAGTATGTAGCCGTTCTCCGCATCTACGATGACACCGGAGCCGGCACTGGCCACCTCGCGTTCGTTGGGTATGCCGAAAAACCGCCGAAACGTGTCGTCGCCAAACGGAGAGCGTGTCGTTATTGTTTGACTGACACGGATATTGACGACGGCTGGCGCAACCCTCTTCACCAGCGGGGCAAGACTCGGCATGGGCTGACCGCCAACCTCATCGGGCAAAGCAGCAGCGCCAATCGCCGCCATTGCCAGGAGTACGGCGGCCCAAAGAAACTTAAATTTCGTGCTCATAAACGAGATTTCCTCGATCGATCATCGCATGCGGGATCGATACTACTTCTAAACGGCTGAATCGGCCGTGAACATGAACGATATTCGCCTTGGCGGTCATGATATCCGCTTTAACAGAGGACAACGAGAGTTGTCGAAAAGTTCCGACTGGTCTGCAGGATTGCCGCCGGCGCATCACTATAAGATGCGCGGCGGCGGCGGATGCTCGCAATTTTCGGTCGCGTTGCCCCTCGATTCTGTCAGGCTGCTTCTACGGTAATACGTCGCGCCAGAACCTCGGGCTGCTTCGGAATAGTGATCTCGAGAATGCCATTGTTGCTCTTCGCAGTAATGCCTTCGGCATCCGCTGTTTCCGGGAGCGTAAACCGGCGGTAAAATTTGCCACTGATTCGTTCTACCCTCTTGAGGCCTTCATACTCATCGCTGGTCTCGCTGTGCCGTTCGCCCGACAGACTCAAAACGTCAGCATCCATACTGACTTCGATTTTGGCCGGATCGACGCCGGGCACCTCCGCCTGGAGTACAAATCTGTCTTTTTCCTCAACAATATCAACAGCTGGCATCCAATCGGCTACCGTGTTGTCAGCGTCGGGCAACGTTGTCCGGCGGCCCGCAAGAGGCAGCAGATCGCGCTGCATGAGATCGAAAAGTGTCCATGGTTCATACCTGCGTATATTCATTTTTAACTCCTAAAATACCAGCACATCTTTTGCTCATAAGGCCCTGAAAAGGCCATGAGAAAATGCATCATTGCGGACTGAAATAAGGCCGCGGAAAGGCATTTCAAGGGCCCGAATAAGCTCGTCAAGGGCAGAAATTCGGGGTAGAAACGATGCTTTGAGGCGGCAAAAGGCGCGTTTCGTGCTGGATGTGATACCACTAGATATAGTGATAAAAAAATTTCACAAAAGTGTCATTTTTTTCGTCAATGTTTTAAAGCACTTACTGCAGTAGTAGCAATAACATATTGAATTGCCTATATTAATAGCTTGTGGAAAAAAACCATCAAAGTCTTGACAGTGGCTCCATGCAGGCATAATCTTCAGCCTTAGTAAGCACAAGATCTTGTGCCTGCCATAACGAAGATTAGATGCCATTTTTGGCACTCGCCGCTAAAAAATTAGTAAGTGGTGAGCCGGTAACTATTCGCCCGAAATAAGGGCTGGATAGATGAGTCGAAGTCAAAATGTTGGGGTCTCCTTAGGGAATTTAGGGGAGTTTGGGACGAAATGAAGTCCGCTGTTCATGTCGACGCTAATTCTGTAGCCGACATTATTTTTCAGCCTGCGTCGCTCGATATTTGGGAAGCAAAATATCGTCTGACAGCGAAAGACGGAACCAGGGTAGACGAGACAATAGACGACACCTTCAAGCGTGTCGCACGGGCGCTCGCGGACGTCGAGGAAGAACCGCTTCGCGACAAGTATTTCGATGAGTTTCTCTGGGCATTGAGAAGTGGTGCCATCCCGGCAGGGCGAATCATCTCGAATGCCGGCGCCCAGGAACACAAACCGGCTACCTCGACGATCAACTGCACGGTGTCGGGTACGGTTGCCGATTCGATGGACAACATTCTGAACAAAGTCCACGAGGCCGGGCTGACGCTTAAGGCCGGTTGCGGCATCGGCTACGAGTTTTCCACCCTGAGGCCCAAAGGGGCCTACGTTACGGGTGCGGGCGCGTACACGTCGGGGCCGCTGTCGTTTATGGATATCTACGACAAGATGTGTTTCACGGTCTCATCGGCCGGGGGCCGGCGCGGTGCGCAGATGGGTACGTTCGATGTCGGCCATCCGGACGTCATGGATTTCATACGTGCGAAACGTGAGGCCGGCCGCTTGCGGCAGTTCAATCTGTCGCTCCTGGTTACCGAGGAGTTCATGCAAGCGGTCAAGAACGACGAAGACTGGAAGCTCGCTTTTCCGGTGACGCCGAAAGAAGTTGAGCAGGATGGACTGGATGTCCACGATGAAAAGCAGTTCGTTTGGCGGGAGTGGCCGGAGCCGGACACCTACGTGTGTAGACCGGATGGCCTGGTGGCCAGCAAGATCTATCGTAGTCTACCGGCGCGCCGGGTGTGGGATGTCATCATGGCAGCGACCTACGATTACGCCGAGCCCGGGTTTGTGTTGATCGACAAGGTCAACGAGATGAATAACAACTGGTTCGTCGAGAACATTCGGGCGACGAATCCTTGCGGTGAGCAGCCACTGCCACCGTACGGCTCCTGCCTCCTTGGCTCGATCAATCTCACGAAGTTTGTGCTGGAGCCGTTTACGGAGCAAGCCAGATTCGACTGGGAAGAATTCAAGAAGGTCGTGAAGGTCTTCACGCGCATGCTTGATAACGTCGTCGAGATAAACGGCCTGCCGCTTCCGCTCCAGCGCAATGAAATCAGCCGCAAGCGCCGCCACGGCATGGGTTTTCTGGGGCTGGGTTCGTCGATCACGATGCTACGCATGAATTATGGCAGCAAGGATTCCATCAGCTTCACCGAGGAAGTCGCGAGGCAGCTGGGACTCGCCGGATGGGAGGCCGCGCTGGAGCTGGCAAGAGAGAAGGGTCCGGCACCCATCATGGACGAGCTGTTTGAGGTGACTCGGGAAATGCTTGCCAAGCGCCCTGAAATGGCGGAAGACGGCTACAAGATAGGCGACAAGGTGCCGGGACGTATTCTACACAGCCGTTACAGCCGCTATATGCAGCAGATAGCACAGGAAGCGCCGCAGCTGGTTGATGAGCTGGCAAAGGTTGGCGCACGGTTCACGCACCATAGCTCGATCGCCCCGACGGGAACGATTTCGCTGTCGTTGGCGAATAATGCGAGTAACGGTATCGAGCCGAGTTTCGCGCACCACTACTTCAGGAACGTAATACGGCAGGGTAAGAAGACGAAGGAAAAAATCGACGTGTATTCCTTCGAGTTACTCGCATACCGGGGTCTCGTGAACCCGCTGGCAATGCCCGAGGGTGCCGGGACAGAGGGGAATTCGGAAGCAGAACTGCCGGATTACTTTGTGACGGCGGAGGACATAACGCCAACTGCCCATGTCGATATTCAGGCGGCGGCTCAGAAGTGGATCGATTCGTCCATTTCAAAAACAGCTAATGTTCCCAGCGATTATCCATATGAGGATTTCAAGAACATTTACCTGTACGCCTATGAGCAGGGTCTGAAGGGCTGCACGACATTCCGCTTTAATCCGGAGGCGTTTCAGGGTGTGTTGGTCAAAGAGAAAGACCTCAAGAACACCATTTACTCGTTCACGCTCGAAGATGGTTCCGAGATCGAGCTGAAAGGTGACGAAGAAATTGAATATGACGGCGAAGTGCATACTGCCGCCAATTTGTTTGATGCATTGAAAGAAGGCTACTACGGTAAGTTTTGACCCGTTAGGAGCCCGCACTGACGCGATATATAGCTGCTTCGCCAGGGCCTGACTCGCACTACAGGTTTAGGAAAAACTCGATGAGTACGAAAAAGATTGGCAAGAAAATCGTTGGCTATGCGGTGAAACGGCCTGCGGACGAAGCTACGGGCTCACAAAAACCCGAGTTCAAACGGGAACAGTCTGACTCGGGTGGCGCAGAAATCATCCGCATGCACGAGAAGCTCGAGCGCCCGGAGATGCTCATCGGTTCAACCTACAAAGTAAAAACACCGGTGTCCGATCACGCAATGTATATAACGATCAATGACATCGTTTTGAATCGGGGTACGGAGCACGAGAAACGCCGCCCCTTCGAGATATTCATCAATTCAAAAAACCTTGATCATTACCAGTGGATTGTAGCGCTGACTCGTATTATTTCTGCCGTCTTCCGTAAAGGTGGCGACGTGACATTCCTTGTGGACGAACTCAAGGCGGTGTTCGATCCGCGCGGTGGCTACTGGAAGCCCGGTGGTACGTTCATGCCGTCGATCATTGCGGAACTCGGTTACATCGTCGAAAAGCACCTGATCTCCATCGGTCTCCTTGCAGCGCCGGAGCTCGATGAAAACCAGAAAAAGCTGATTGCAGAAAAAAAGGCGGAATTCGAAGCCAGCAAGAAGCAGGAGGATGCTTTTTCCGAGAGCGAATATCCCGAAGGCGCACAACTGTGTCTGAAGTGCAGCAGGGCGGCTGTCGTCATGATGGATGGGTGCCGAACCTGTCTGAGTTGCGGCGACTCCCAATGCGGATAAGGGGCTAGCGTCCAGCTACTTTTTGTGGGAACGTCTTGAAGGGGCCCGTCCTGACGGGTGATTTACACGGTGTCCATCAATCGCCTGTCAGGACGGGCTCCCACAGAGGCCTTCCTCGCACTTATCTGCCGATGCGTTTTGCCTACGTTCTTTTTACCTATCTGCTTTCGCCGCTGTACGCGATGTATTGGATTTTTCGCGGCTTCGCCAATCATGCTTACTGGGACCGGCTGGGCCAACGGCTCGGCAGGGGGTATCCCGTCCTGTCCGAGGGCAGCATCTGGATCCACGCAGTGTCTGTCGGCGAAGTCCAGGCTACGGTTCCTTTGGTACGGGCACTGCAAGATCGCTTCCCCGACCGGCAATTGCTGATCACGACGGTAACGCCAACCGGTGCTGCGAGGGTGCGTGGCCTATTTGGCGATGAGGTGGCTCATTGCTATATCCCGTTCGAAATTCCGGTGGCAGTTCGGAATTTTTTCAATTCAATCAAGCCGGTCCTTGCGCTGATCATGGAGACGGAAATCTGGCCCAATCTTTATGATGCCTGTGGCAGCAGGGAGATTCCGTTGATTCTTGTCAGTGCCCGCATCTCGCCGAAGTCGGTGGGTCGCTACCGGCGCTTCATGCCATTGTTCCGTGAAACTTTGTCCCATGGCATCGTCATTGCGGCACAAAGCGAAGCCGACGCCGAGCGGTTCCGGTCGCTAGGTGCGGCGCCGGAACGAACCTGGGTAACTGGCAATATCAAGTTCGATTTCGAGCAACCGGCGGATCTCGAAGCACAGGGTGCGGCGTTTCGGCAGCAGAATTTTCCCGACAGACCAGTGTGGGTTGCTGCCAGCACTCATGACAAAGAGGAGGAGCAGGTGCTCGCGGCGCACCGGCAGCTGCTGAAAAAGATACCGGAGGTCCTGCTAATACTTGTACCAAGACATCCCGAACGAACCGGGACAGTTAAGGTGCTGCTTCGGAAAAAAGGATTCGAATACATTTCGCGAACCGACGAGCGTCCATGTTCCAGGGACACAGAAGTGTTCCTTGGCGATACGATGGGCGAATTGCCGATGTTCTATGCCGCAAGCGACATTGCGTTTGTCGGCGGCACTTTGGCACCAATCGGCGGGCATAATTTGCTTGAGCCGGCTGCCCTGGGACTGCCTGTTGTAACTGGTCCCCATCTGTTTAACACGCAGGATATCGCGAATATGTTCAGCGAACTGGGCGCGTCCGTCCAGGTTCAGGATTCAGCTGAACTGGCCGATGCGCTTGGAAAACTTTTCTGCGACCGCGGTGAAGCAGAGAAGATGGGAAGTAAAGGCCGCACAATAGTAGCGAAAAACAGGGGCGCACTTCGGCGACTCCTGAAACTGATGGAACCGCTTATCAGCAAAGTCCAAGAAGGACAAGAAACGCCAGCCTAGCTTTCATTCTCCTCTTCCTCCGCCATCGCCTTTTCCGGCGGCACTCTGTCTTCCAGCCAGCGGTCAATCTGTTCGAGATCCTGGATCTGCAAACTACCTGCGGCCTGTTTCAACAGCAATACATTACCAATATAGACATAACGGCTTTGATAGTAGTTTGTGATCGCTATAAATAATGTGCGCTGCGAGTTCAGCACATCGACGATTGTTCGGGTGCCGACGTCGAAACCTGCCTGTGTTGCCTCGAGGGCGGTCCGGCTTGAAGCGACGGCCTGCTCAAGGGCCTTTACGCGGCTGATTTCGGATAAGACACCGAGATAAGCATCACGGGTTGCCCGCTCTGTTTCGCGTGTCACGCGCTGCAATTGCTCGCGCGACGCGCGGTGCAAATATACCGCCTCCCGAACACGTGACGACGTTCGACCACCGGAAAAAATTGGAAAAGTCACCTCAAGTGCAATCGAGTCGCTCTTTCGGTTGAGGGTGGGGAAGTCCGGTATCAGGACCCCGTTTCTAACCTGATCGGTAATTGTCGAGTCCGAGTCTCCGTAACCGGCAACAAATTCCACGGTCGGATAGTGTCCAGTGCGCCGAAACGCGATTTCGTCTCGGGCAATTTGTTCATCGAG
>JAPUKV010000136.1 GCA_027295475.1 Pseudomonadota bacterium | reverse complement strand
TAGATAACCTGCGCAAGACGCTGTGGGAGGAAAAGCTGATCGTTGCGCTGATAATTGGCGTATTCCTCCTGCACGTGCGGTCAGCGCTGGTAGCGATCGTCACATTGCCAGTGGCCATTCTGCTGTCGTTCATACCAATGTACTATCAGGGGCTCACTGCAAACATTATGTCTCTGGGCGGAATCGCTGTCGCGATCGGTGCCATGGTCGATGCGGCGATCGTAATCGTCGACAATATTCATAAGCGGCTGCAGAGTCATAAGCCCGATACCGCATCTCGAACTGCAGTCATTATTCAGGCAATGCAGGAAGTCGGCCCGAGCATATTTTTCTCATTGCTGATCATTACCGTGTCGTTTGTTCCGGTGTTCGCGCTAGAAGGAACCGAGGGACGGCTCTTCAAACCGTTGGCATTCACGAAAACATATTCAATGGGTTTCGCCGCGCTTCTGTCAGTGACGCTGGTTCCTGCCCTGGCGGTGCTAATCATCAGGGGCCGCATCCGTGGCGACCGCAGCTGGCTGAATCGGAGACTGCAGTCTGTTTATGCTCCGATCGTGCGATTGGCGGTTAGATGGCGTTGGACAGTAGTTGCAGTCTCGATGGCTGCCTTAGTCTTTTCGGTGCCCATCTACCGACAACTCGGCAGCGAGTTCATGCCACCACTGAATGAAGGCAGTATTCTGTATATGCCGACAACGCTGCCTGGAATATCGATTGGCGAGGCGACGCGTGTCCTGCAAACCATGGATCGGGAGTTGATGAAGTTCCCGGAAGTCGAACGCGTGTTTGGCAAAGTCGGGCGCAGTAGCAGCCCGACGGACCCGGCGCCACTGTCGATGATCGAAACCAACATCATGCTGAAGCCAAGGGGCGAGTGGCGTGATGGACTCACCTGGGATGGGCTGATCGCCGAGATGGATGCAGCAATGCAGTTTCCCGGCATGCCGAATATCTGGTGGATGCCGATTCAAACACGCACGGAGATGTTGGCGACCGGCATAAGATCAACGCTCGGCATCAAGGTTTTTGGCCCCGACCTCGAGCAGATAGAGCAGACTGCGGTCGATATAGAGCGTGCGCTGCTCGACGACGATCGAACAGCGTCCTACACGCGAAGCGCATTCGCAGAGCGTGCTACAGGCGGTTACTTTCTGGATTTCGATATTAATCGTTCGGCTGCGGCCCGGTTTGGCCTTAACGTCGGTGACATTCAGTTGGTGATCGAAGCGGCATTGGGTGGAATTATTGTCAGCGAAACTGTCGAAGGTCGCGAGCGTTACGGCATCCTGGTACGTTATGCACGTGAATATCGTGACAATATCGAGGCGTTGCAGCGAGTCCTGATACCGACGGCAACAGGTGCGCAGATACCGATTACTCAGGTTGCCGATATCCGTTTTCGCACCGGGCCACCGATGCTGCGTAACGAAGACGGTCAACTGGTTGGCTTTGTATTTGTGGATGTCAGCAAAGACGTAGGCATCGCTGACTACGTCGGGCTGGCGAAACAGGTTGTGCAGGACAAGGTCTCAATATCGCCGGGATACCGGCTGGAATGGGCGGGGCAATTCAAGTATTTCGAGCGCGCTAAGGCGCGGCTGCAGATCCTTGTTCCACTGACGCTTGCCTTCATTTTTCTCATGCTGTACATGCACCGGAAATCGCTGATTGAAACGCTAATCATCATGAGTGCTTTGCCGATGTCGCTGGTTGGCAGTATCTGGTTGCTCGCGTTACTGGACTACAAATTGAGTGTAGCTGTTGCCGTCGGCATGATCGCGGTCGCCGGGCTTGCGGTCGAGCTTGGTCTGTTGATGATGCTGTATCTGGATATTGCGTGGCGAAAAGCCCGCGATGAAAATCGACTGAATAATTCGGCGGAACTGTGGCAAGCGATTGCAGAAGGTGCGAAACAACGTATTCGACCGATGTTGATGACGGGATTGGCGCTCCTTATGGGGCTCTTGCCAATAATGTTTAGTGACGGTAGCGGTTCTGACGTTATGCAGCGTATAGCTGCACCAATGCTCGGTGGAATCGGGACTTCACTCTTTATGGTTTTGATCGCGTTTCCGGCAATTTTCGCAATATGGCGTGGTCGGGCCCAATGATCGAGACTTGCCAAATGTTTGGAAGCGTATCGCCACGCTTTTGACCAGAATACAGACCCGTTCACCTGCGATCTTCTTGGCAGAAGATACTTTATGAAAGCATCGTATAAGTTTTTAGTACTGGTTAAAATCACGGGCCGGCTGGTAATGCAACTGCCCGACAACAGGCGCGTGCGATTTACAAGAAAGCGGGTGTCGGAGGCCGGCACGACTTGCCGACCTCTCTTCACGAAGACTTCGCGTTGCCGCCGCGCTCAGACTAGCACACGAACATATTTCACTTTTTGGCTGTTTTTGACGAAGGAAAGACGGCACCAATGTGCGCTTCTGCACGAGAATGGGCGAGGCGAACCTGGCGCCGGCGTTCCTCAAGCCGCTTTGCTCTCTCCTCGTCGAGGTCGTTGATGCATCGCGGGCAGGAAACGCCCTCTCGATAATCGCGTGATTGCAAGTCTTCGCTGCTTAGTGGCCGTCGGCAGGCGTGACACTGGACGTAGCCACCCTCGGCGAGATCGCGATCGACGGCGACGCGGCTGTCAAATACAAAGCACTCGCCACTCCAGCGCTGGTCTGCCTCGGCGACCTGTTCCAGATAATTGAGAATGCCGCCCCGAAGCTGATAGACCTCATGGAATCCCAATTCGAGCATCAGTGCGGTCGCTTTCTCACAACGAATGCCGCCCGTGCAGCACATCGCCAATGGCCGATCTTTGTCAGCCCCTGCCAGTTGTGCTGCAAACTTTGGAAACTGGCGAAAGCTGTCTGTGCCCGGATCAACAGCGTTCGGAAAGGTGCCGACCTCGATCTCGTAGTGGTTACGCGCATCGATGACCAAAGTCTCCGGGTTTTCGATGATCTCATTCCATTCCTCCGGAGACACATGCCTGCCGGTCGACCGTTGCGGCCTGATATCCGGCCGCCCGAGCGTGACAATCTCCTTCTTTGACCGTACACGCATACGCCGAAACGGGGCTCCCGCGGCCTCCGTCCAGCGCGCTTCGATTGGCTCTTCCAGTGCGAGCGTATCGCGTAACCAGGCAAGTACTGCTGCCACAGCCTCACGACTGCCTGCCAGCGTACCGTTGACGCCTTCTTCGGCAAGGAGAATCGTGCCCAGCAAGCCTTTTTCGTCACATAGCGACTGCAGAGATAGCCTAAGTCCCTGCGGATCCTCTAAATCGACAAACCGGTAAAACGAGACAACCTTCAAGAACCCAAACCCTCTTCCCTGTCCGCAAACGTCAGCGACAGAATACTGTGGCGGATTTCTTCGCCCAGGACGAGTCGGGCATCTTTACCAATGCGAGTGATGTCCTCATCAAACTCGAACAGGCCCTCTTTATTCCGTCGCAACGCGGTCTGCGCGCGCAATGTGCGAATAAAATCCTGGAAAAGCGCTTTGTCAAAAAAGTCCGGAGAATGCAGCCCGTAAATCATCGACAGGCGTTGGGCGCTTTGCTGGCAAAGGCGTTCGAGTCTGGCGCGAGACAGCACTCCCGAGCCGTTCTTGACCAGCAGGGAAATGACCAGATAGAAACGTTGCAGCATCGGCACCATCGATTGCCCCAGCATCAGTAATTGATACGCCTTGCGGGAACCGGCTGGTGGCCGTATGAGCACTTTGCCGTCCTTGCTACGAGCCAGGATGTCCAGGTCGAACAGGGCATCGATGCCGGCAGTTGTCACGTCGTCGATATCCTCGTTATCCCACTTGAGGCAAAGCTCTTCTTTCATGAAAGGGTAGATCAGGCGGATGAGCCGCTGCAGTTCCGCGTGCTCAAGGCGGTGTCCGTGGATGAAGCAGCAGGCGATCGAGGCTGGAATCGCAAACAGGTGCTGTATGTTATTTCTGAAATAGGTCATTAGCACGGCTTCGTGCTCGGACATGTGCACAACATCCCCGAGCGGGTGCGTTGTGCGACCGATGACGCCGAGATTCTCCCCGTGCGCAATGATTTCTTCCGGCGACCACTCGGGCAAAGTCACCGAGCTGGAATATTCGAATCTCGCCAGCAAGTCGAGGCTCATCCTGAGCTGGCGAATGAGCTCCAGTTCTCCGATGGACTGTTTCGGCGTGGACAACAGAACGGTCGCAAGCAGACTGATTGGCGTCACTGCGGCAGCAGCGTTGATGCCGATCATGATCCTCGCACCAAGCTCATCGATGATCTCGTTCATCCAGGCCGGGCGCTCTTCTTCATGTTCCATTGCCTCGCGCCAGTCCGGTTTTAGTTCATCGAGGATCGGCTCTATCGCCACAGGCTCACCGACGTTGACATAAACCTTGCCAAAGTTTTGCCGCAAAGACTTGAGAGTGCGGATCAGTCCGATCAGTGATTCCTTTTTCTTTTCGGCGCCACCAAGTTCGCTGATGAACGAATCGCCCTCGATCAGCTTTTCGTAGCCGAAGTAGATCGGCATGAAGAAAATGGGGCGCCGTGGGTCCTGCATATATGAATGTACTGTCATCGCCAGCATGCCGGCTTTGGGCGCAAGCAGCCTGCCGGTCCGGCTGCGACCACCTTCCACGAAATACTCCATGGCATGACCGCGTTTCAGAATCTCGTGGAGGTAAGCATTGAAGACCGCGGCATACAGTCGGTTGCCCTTGAAGCTTCTTCTCAAAAAGAACGCGCCGCCGCGCCGCAGTATCGCCCCGACGACCGGGATATTCAGGTTAATGCCTGCCGCTGTGTGCGGAATACTAAGGCCCTGCTCGTGGACGATGTATGCCAGCAACAGGTAGTCGAAATGACTCCTGTGGCAGGGTACGTAGACGACTTCCTTGTCTCTGGCGACTTCGTGAAGGCGCTCGACGTGATTGAGAACGATGCCGTCGTACATCCGGTTCCAAAGCCAACCAAGAAATCGCCCAACCACTGCAATTGTTGGATAAGAAATGTGCGCAGCGATTTCCTGAGCATACTTGCGTGCTTGGTACGTCCTACGTTCCAGCAGCGCACGATTATCTCCACTTTCCGCCTTGATGACGCGTCGAACCTTCGGATTCATCAGCACCTGATTAACGAGCGTGCGGCGGTGTGAAAGATCCGGCCCGACGGTTGCCGTTCGTCTTTGACGGAAATGAACGCGTAGGATCCGGGAGACTTTCCGGTAAGCCAGCTCGGGTTTGAGGCCTTCCGAAATCATCGAGCTTAGCGTTGCGGGCTCACTGAACCGAAGCAGCGTATTTCTGCCATGCAGCAGTGTCGCAAAGAATTTGCGCGTAGGGCCTGCCACGTCCCAGTTTTCAGAAAACAGGAGTTTGAGGAGTGACCTCTCTTTATGCGGCGAGCGGCCCCAGTAAATCGCGACAGGAATCAGCGACAACTCCTTGCCGCCTGCTTTGACACTCGCCTCGACGAGGCGCTTAAGCCGCATGGATCCGGTTTTCCGCTTGCGCCGAAATATGAAGCCTTGCATACGGCGCATTACGATAATTCGCCGGCTTTCGCGAATACCGGCGAAGTTCAGGCTGCCGGCGGGTGACGGCATGCCGTAGATCCTGCAAATCCGTTCCAGCGCCAGCGTATCGGCGAAGCCACCGGTTTCGAGTACATAACAGACTTCTGCGTCGGCGCCCGGCAAGAATTCCACGGGATTATCGGGCTGAACGGCAGGCCTGGCCCAGGTCGCGAAGACCCGGCCCGAAATCCAGTACCAGGGTCGAAAGATCAATCCGGCTGCATTCATTGGCGACTAATTCTTTTGCGAACTGTAGGAGCGGCTGTAGGAGCGGCTTTAGCCGCGATTCACGATTTGTCGTATGCGAACATCGCGGCTTCATCGCTCTCGGACGTCCTGTCCTCCTCGATATTTGTGCGTCCCTGCACGGCAAGCCGCTCCTACAGTCTGTTTTCAGTCCAGGGTGTCTTCTATTGCTTCTTCTGCGTCTTCAACCGCATCGTCAATCTCGTCCTTGTGTTGCATGATCTGATCCTCGACTGCGCGCGCTTTGTCCATGGCTTCGTTGAGATCGTCAGCAATTTCTTGTCCAACCGTTTCATCGTTGGATGAACCCCCGCAACCACCAATGAACAACCCCATCGCAAGAATCGTCAAATAATATTTCATTTCTTTTCTCCCGTGTCTCAATTGTTGTTCACTATCCGGATACATTATCGCCGCTCAGGTCCCTCACAAACCTTGTCAGATAGTAGATTATCTCATCGATGTTCTCGGTGAGTCGGTGGTCTCCGTTGATGAGATGCAATGTAGCGTGGCATTGGCTTGCAAAGCGAATGCTGTTTTCTGGCGGGACGACATCATCGCGCCAGCCATGAATTATGCTGATCGGGATATCGGGCGCCGGTGGCGTCAGGTGTTCGTACTCGGCGATGTAATAGGCCGGCGCAAGCACGAAGAGCCCGATTGCATTCAGGGGGGCAGCAGCAGCTGTTGCGACGTGTCCGCCCATGCTTGATCCAACCAGTATCAGTGGCTCTTCAATGCTTTGGCATTCCGCCATGAGCTTGTCGACGCGCTCTGTCGGGTCGGCGATACCCTGATAGTCGACGCTCTCGGCGCGACATCCGAGGGCACGCACGGCTTTCGCCATCGCCTCGATTTTGGTGCCCCATGGGCCGCTTTCCTGCCCATGTGAAAAATAGACTGCCGGCATTGTCATATCATTATTCCGTCGCCAGCGTGACACATGTCTTCGATCTTTCTCGCCAGTAACCAGTCACGGTCCTGGCCCCACAGCGCCAGGTCCGCCAATCTGAAAGAGGGTACCCCCCAGATGCCGGCCTCGGTCATCGCCTGGCGGTTCTCCTCGACAGACGATCGCCATTCGTCCTGCTCGAGCGCCACCGCAAGCTCCGGCCAGAATAGCCCCGAGCGTCCGGCCACCTTTTGCATCCCTTCGTCTTCGGCAACATCAATCGCCTCGTGCCAGATTGCGTTGCCGGCGGCCAACAGGAAGTCACGCTCACGATTCTGGCTTAGCGCGTAGTAGAACGCGGCAATACATCGCTCCGCTCCAAGACCTGCAGGATCGGCAAACCTGCCGAACGGAACGCCAAGGCGTTCCGCCTCGCGACTGGCGTCCTTGATGATGTACAGGAGCTTCTGTTTCGGAACCGACATGCCGCGCATCACCATCGGCAACACCGGCCTGATCTCGAGTTTCAGACCAAATGCATCTGCGATCTCGAACGTTCGCGTCAGCGCCAGATATGAATAAGGGCTTCGGAACGAGTAAAACATCTCCAGTACCGGCAGACTTTCTGCTGCGGCGGGGACAGCGGCCGGCAGGCTCAATTGCTTCGCCTGTTGCAGCGACGCAAGCTCGGCGTTCGGTTCACCCCAGAGATTCAGGCCAAGCGCATCGAGGCGGCTGGTCAGGTAATGCAGCCGGTCGACGCCCCAATACCACTCACCTGCATAATGCATCGTGGCGGTGTTGTAGTGGCCCAGCTTCTTTAGCAGCAACTGATTCTGCGACACCAGTATGTTCGTTTCCGGTCGTTCCGGCTGCCTGCGCCCGAGAAGACGGGCGACACCCTCCGGATCACCTCGCCAGTATGCGCTGAGTGCCTGGCCAAACGTTGCGCCAAAGTCCTCTTCGGCTTGCTCCTCCGCCAGGAAATCGAGCAGGGCGCGTCGATGTTCGACAACTGGCGCATCGCCTTTGTCGAGAAACGGCACCCCGAACTCTTTGGCAAGCAATTTGCACTCCATTACGGAGTATTCGGCCAACATGTCAGGTGCAGGCATGAACTCATGGCGCAGCGCCTGGCACAGGTAATAGCGCAGCTCGATATCTTGATATTGCACGCCAAGCTGCGGCAAATAGTGACTCAATAGATAAGAGTAGGGATCATCGATTTGCAAGAAAACAGAGACGACATGATCCCTGAAGCTGATCCTTCTGCACAGCTCTGCAAAAAGCCGCCGACCGGAGCGATAGCGCCGGCTGAGAATAACAGTCAGATAGAGCGAAAGTAGCTTTCGCTTCATGATTGCGTGTTGTCCCAGGCCGCGCTCGGCTTCCACAGGAGTTCATCGAGATCCGGTTGCCAGCGATACTGTTGCATGTTGACACGGCCTTCGAAAATGACAACGTCCTCCATCATAAGACGCTTGACCTGCCGATTGTATGCCCGGCTACCCTTGTCGAACGCGATCCTGCCCGAGGACCTGATGACACGGTACCAGGGCACCTTAGTATTGGCCGGTAACTGCCGCAGTGCATAGCCAACCTGACGTGCCCCGCGTGGTATTCCGGCGATCTCCGCAATCTGGCCATAGCTCGCGACCGATCCCGTCGGAACATCACAGACAGTCGCCCAGATACGTTCGATTCTCTGCTGAGACTTTGCGTTCTTAACCACTGGCGGTACTCATGCCGAGGCGCGCACGAATCTCGCGCCGCGCATCCCGCAATACGGTTTCCTTGTCCAGGCTGTTGAGGATCTCCTGCACGACCCGTTTCGGCCCGCCCTCGCCCCAGGATTTGCCCTCGGCCAGATATTCCGCGGCAACCTGGCCGACGACATAAGTACTGTAATAAGCAATCGCTCCCTGTGCGCCAGCTGTGAGAATGGTGGACAAGCCAAGCGTTCCGACCTTGAGTGCGCTGGACACAAAATGCAGTGCCCACACAGTGCCCATCAAAGCGGCAGCTTCGGCGATGATCACACTGATCAGGGATCCCGCCTCCTTCTTGCTGATCGGCAGGTCATACACCCTCGACAAATGCATCACCATGCCAACATCGATAAACGCCGCAGCAAACAGATCAGCGACCGGCACGGGGTTGAACGCAACGGCAATCCCCTTGGCAATGCAATAGGTGCGTACCATTTTGTCACCGAGTTCACGGCGCGCATTGAGAATACGTTTGCCCACCTGGTCGCTGAGGTCGGCTGCAAACAAACTTGCGTTTAGTGCGGCGAGCGTTTTTCCTTCCGCTTCGAAAATATCCCAAAGCCGCACTTTGAGTTGCTCGATATCGACATCGCGCTCACGTGATGTAACTGTCTCCTTACCCGTGTCATCGATTTCGACGACCGTCTGCGGCCTTGGTTGTGCTGCGACTGCGAGAACGTCGCTTGACTGAACAACCCCTGCCGTTTTCTCACGCACAGACTGCAATAACACATCAAGCTCGTCTGTCGTGTACAGGTCACTCTTATTCAAGGCGACGATCACCGGCCTGCCTTGTTCGAGCAATGTCTTCAATGCCTGACACTCGCTCTCGGTGATATCGCCGTCCAGTACGAAAATGACCAGGTCCGAGCGGTTCGCTACTTCTTTCGCGAGCGACTCGCGGTTCTCGCCGCCCGCCTCGTCGAGCCCCGGCGTGTCGATCAGAAAAACGCCGCCCGCTTCGATTTCCGACCAGGGCGCCATCGCCGATTGTCTTGTTTCTCCATGCAGCGGGCTGACCGTGAATTTTTCCTCGCCGATCAGCGCATTCAACAAAGAGGATTTGCCGGTGCTGACGCGACCGAAAGCCGCGATGTGCAGATGGCCATGCTGCAGTTTGTCCAGCATGGCTTCGACCGCAGCATAATCATGGACCAGGGACTCGCGGATGCCGGCAGGCAATCGCGCATCTTCGATCAGGTCGCGAAGGCTTTCCTTGGCGAGCGTAAGGTGCCGGGAACCACCGTCATCGTCCTGACCCGTCTTCGTTTTTTTGCTGGTCCAGGGCCAGTTTGGCCACTTGCCGAACACCCGCTTCAATATGTTCACTGATGCCTTCCTCAAATTCCTTTGCGGCGGTTTCGGGAACCAGATCACCGTGTTTGGTGAGTGTATGCACGAGGCTTCTGCCCAGCGCATCAAAGATAAGGCCATAGGCTACCGCATGCACGAGGCCTCCGGCGACAGTGCCCAGGCCCGGAAAGGCTTTCAAAGCGTTGCCCGCGACGGCGAGGCTCAATGGCAGCGCCTTGCCCGCCCGGCTCTGACTCAAGCTCAGGAATTCCTCGATGTCCAGATCGCGCGGCGACGCACCATACAGCTTACAAAGGCTTTGCGTCATCGTGGTGCCGATGTAGCCCTGGATAATCACATCGGTGCCTGGGCTGACAGCGGCCAGTGCACCGACAACCGCCTTGCGCGTCGAGTTACGAACAATCTGTTCCGAGCGCTGCTGTCGGTATCTCTGCTCTGCCTCGGCCAGCTTTTCGGCCGCCAGCCGAAACACCGCCCTGTCGCGGCGCGCATCGAGCATCGATGAATCCTCTTCGAGCAAACGATTGATCGCTACGACAAGAACACCGATGTCCGCAGGACGTTCGCGGCGCACGGTTTCCTCCGGGCCGTCGACCTTGCGTTCGATAACATCAACCTGTCCGCCGGCAGACACAGCGACCACCCGATCTTTCGCGATCTCGCCACCGAGATCACTGAGATGATCCAGCAGCCGTTGCATGAGTGCCGCTTGCTCTGCGGCGTCATAACGATCCGATTTATTCATCACGAGCACGAGTGGTTTTTCGAGCGCGAGCAAGCGCTTGACGGCTTGCTTTTCAGCCCGGGTCAGGTCGCCCTCACAAACGAAGATAACGACCTGCGAGCGGCGCGCCTCTTCTGCGGCAACCTTGTCCAGACCTTCTTCGAGACCGCCAGTGCCCGGTACGTCGGTCAGGAGGATCTGCAAGCCCTCATCGTCGCGCCATCGATAGTGGCGAATGTCCATCGTCGAGCCGCCGACAGCATCGATCACGACATCAGCTTCGGGAACCAGGGCTTTAATCAAAGAGCTCTTGCCCGTGCTGATCTCGCCGAAGAAACATAAATGAACCGATCCTGCCTGTTGACGGGACGCGAGCTCACGCAACTCAGCCTGTGCTTCGCCGACATCGACACCGGCCTCATCCGCCTGGCGCAAACGCGCTTCGATATCGGACTTGCTCAGCTTTGCCGGCCGGCCTTCGGGTTTTGCGATCTTGCGTCGAACGAGCAGACGAAAACCCAGCCAGATGGCGGTAACGACCAGCGCCGCCATGACCGACATATAGCCATACAGCAGCAAACGCGGCCCCCGCACCAGCCGATCCCAGACATTGAGCGCAGACTCTGTAATGAACAGCAATGCCGCGATCGCAATGACAAACACGAGCAGAATCAGGAACCCGAGTGCCAGCCTGATAAATCGATCCAACTTCATAGGAAAAGAGACTGCCCGAAAATGATGGACAGTGGAAGTTGCCAGCCGAAACTCAGGAACGGCGGGCGCTTCAGAGCATCGCCATCAAAGTCGTATAATCTTCCACAAACTATTCGACAGTTTTGTCTGATGAATAGCAACTAGATAGCATTGATACGCATGGCCATGAAACTCACAGATCTGATTTACGCAAAGACCGGCTTCACAATTGAGCTTCCGAGCCTGGCGAGTGATTTGGATGCCCAGACCCTGGTTGCCTCTCTGATTACGCTCGTTGCCAAGAGCGACGGTGGCATTTCGCTGGACGAATCCGCGCGCATGGTGGAGATGTTACGGCAACGATTTCCGCTTGAGCGAGGTGAGGCATTAAGTCTGGTTACTCGTGCTGCGGATGAACTATCTGCGGATTCGCATCTCGACGAGATTTTGGCCGAAGTTAACGACAAATTGGCTTTGCCTCACAAAGAGGAGCTAATGTTGATGGTGCTGCACGTAATTTCGGCAGACAACGAGAAAGACGCCGGGGAAATGAAGCTTCTTGCGGCATTGATCGACGGGTTGAAGATTCCTAACAACATCATGGAAAGGGTTTACACACGGTACTTCAAAGATAAAAAAGAACAACAACGGAAATTTACCTAACAGATGAAAATAGAAACTTTGGTCTCGACCTTGACCTTTATCGTCGGGATACTGCTGATTTCGTTCTTCCCGGGCTGTGCACGCACTGATCATCCACAAGGAGCCGCTACGGTGGCAAAGTATCTCTTTGTCTGGGCTGGTGATGCAGACGAAAAAGATTCCGACTTTCTTGCCGTCATCGATGCGCGCCGGTTGGAGCCCACTTACGGACAGGTTGTTGCCACCGTCCCGGTTGGGGCTCGTGCCACAATGCCTCACCACACCGAATACGAGTATCCCTCCAGCGAAATCCTGTTCGCCAACGGCTGGGTGGCCGGGCGCACGTTCATGATTGATTTGCGAGATCCCCTGGAGCCCAGGCTCGCCGGACAGTTCACCAGCATCGAGGGTTACAGCTTTCCACATAGCTTCGCACGTCTCCCCAATGGCAATGTGCTCGCCACGTTTCAGTCCAAAGGGGTCCGTTATGCTCCCCCTGGTGGGCTGGTCGAGATGGATGCCCAAGGACGCGGGGTTCGAGCCGCCAGCGCTGCAACACCGGAGATCGACAGCACGTTGACCTGGCCCTACAGCCTGGTGATTCTCCCTCAGATTGGCCGTGCTCTATCTACGAGCGCCGATATGGGCATGCCACCCTGGGACGAGTGGACCTACCACGACACCTACCACGTGCAGATCTGGTCACTCAACGAGCTGCGCCTTGTGGCGTCCGTTCCTCTGCCCGAGGTGCAACAGGGCCCTTATCACATTGGTCCGGCCGAACCGCGGGTTCTCTCGGACGGCACAGTGTACGTAAATACGTTCAATTGCGGTCTGTATCGAATCGACGGTGTCGACAGCGACGCTCCAACCGCAGCGTTCGTACATTCGTTCCCCGGTGGCACACCGATGGGAATGGAGTGCGCTGTGCCCGTCGTGTATGGGCACTACTGGATTCAGACAGTGCCGGCCTTACCGGGCCTGATTGTGCTGGATGTGAGCGACCCCGCAAAGCCTGTTGAAGTCTCTCGCCTGATGCTGGATCAACGCTATCCGATGCCGCATTGGTTGGCAGCCGACCGCAGGTCGGGCCGGCTCGTCGTTACGGGAGGTGGTGGGTCGTGGGTACTGATCGTTGAACTTGATGAGGAAACGGGCGAATTGACAGTAGACGAAGCCTTCCGGGATAAAGGAGCGTCCCACGCCGGCATAGATTTCGATCGGCTGCAATGGCCGCACGGTGAAACCGGTGCTGCGATCGTTCACGGTGCACTTTTCAGCAAATAGCGGAGATCAAGCTGCAAAATGAAAATCATATTCGTAATTATCCTGGTCCTGGGATTGATCGGCTGCACTGACACGGAATCGCCTACCTCGAGCCGCAACTTTCCCGAGCCCGGGTTTGTCATCGGTACAGACCAGACGCACAACAAGTTTAGCCGCGCTATTCCGTATGCCATCAAAGTCCCCTCGGGCAGCGTGATTGAGGCGTTTACGCACGAGGCGACCGGCGGACAACTGAATATTGATTCCACTGTTGATGACTTTGAGAGCGTTGACATGGATCGGGTGCATACGTTGACCGGGCCGATTTACGTCGATGATGCCGAAGTCGGCGATGTCCTTGCGGTCGAACTGTTAGAGTTCGAACCGGGAGACTGGGCATGGACGGGTATGAGCCCGCATTTCGGATTTCTGGGCAACGAGAACCAGGAAACCGTTTTTAAGACCTACAAACTGGACAAGCAAACCAAGCTCGTGCATTTCGCCGATGGCATCGATATTCCGATGAAACCGTTTGCCGGTGTAATGGGAGTTGCGCCGGATACGGACGAAATGCTGACGACGATCCCGCCCCGTGCAAACGGCGGCAACATGGATGATCCGAACATCGGCGCAGGCGTAACGGTTTATTTTCCCGTATTCGTAAAGGGAGCGTTGTTTTCGATCGGTGATACACATGCTGTCCAGGGAATGGGTGAGGTCGTCGGCACCGCTGTCGAGGCGCCAATGCGAATACTGTTCCGCATCAGTGTCGTAAAAGGTCACAGCATCGAAGAGCCTCAGTATGAGACCGATGACTATTACGCCACCACCGGCTTCGCCACGACCATCGACGAGGCCGCACTAAAAGCAACCCGGTACATGATCAAGCACATAGAAGACACCTATGGCCTGTCGAAGGCAGAAGCGTACATGCTCTGTTCTCTTATCGGCGATCTAAAAATAGCGGAGGTCGTGAATTTGCCCCATGTGCTGGTAACAATGCATATTCCCAAAGACGTCTTTGCATCCCATTCGAATTGATGCCTGACAATACGCTGCAACGGACCTGCGAAAGCGTTACCGCGTTTGCATCCACAGAGTCCGTGCCCCTTTTAAGAACTGCTGAAGCCAGACGGTAGACGCATCAGGAACTGAGCGCTCATGATTGAAGTTATTCTCAAACAGTTCGATAACCCTGATGAAGTGACACACTTCGACAAGGGTAAATTTGAGACAGTGACCCTTGGAGGGTTGACCATCGGCAGAGCAACTTATCAGCCGGGTTGGAAATGGTCCGAGGACGTCGGACCCGGTATCGGCGAAAAATTTTGCACTGTTGAACATGTCGGCATCGTTGTGTCCGGGTGCGCGACCGCCGCATTCGCTGATGGCAGAGTCACTGAGATGAAGGCTGGGGACCTGTTCTACGTACCGCCCGAGCCACATGACAGCTGGGTTGTCGGAGATGAACCCTATGTGTCGCTGCATTTTCTGGGCGCTACAAGGTATGCGAAATCGCGTTAACCACAATCGAAAGGTGCCTCTGCCGTGAATGAGTTCGTGCAAGCAATATCATTCCCCACGTTAATCTGGGCCTTTGTTCCTGTCGCAGTTGTCGTCGGCGTACTCATGCGTTGGACGTCGGCTGCCCGGACTGCGGTGTATGCCATTGCACGAATGCTGATTCAGTTGCTGCTGATCGGTTATGTACTGGTATATATCTTCGAAGCTGACAAGGCGTGGGTTATCGTTCTTGTCCTGACTGTAATGCTCATTGCAGCCAGTGTGATCGCCATTCGGCCTATACGGAGCAAAGGACCGAAAGTGCTGCGTAATGCGTTTGTCGCAATTCTGATCGGTGGCGTCCTGACGCTGGCGTTGGTTACACAGCTTGTCATTGCTGTCGAGCCCTGGTTCCTGCCTCGTTACGTAGTGCCCCTTGCCGGCATGGTTTTCGCCAGCTCAATGAATGCGGTCAGTCTGGCCGCGGAACGACTCGAGACGGAACTGGCCAGATCAGTCGGATTTGCCGAGGCAAGGGCGTCCGCACTTAACACTTGTCTGATCCCCCTTATCAATTCTCTTTTCGCCGTGGGCCTTGTGTCTCTGCCCGGCATGATGACCGGTCAGATATTATCCGGAGTCTCGCCGTTTGTTGCCGCCAAATATCAGATCGTCGTGATGTGCATGATCTTCGGCGCATCGGGCATCTCAGCCGCAATATATCTCTCCCTGGCCCAGCGTCAGCATTGTTTTCGCCCCAAATACCCGGTCGCGTGAATGAAAGGTGCCTGTGACAGGGAAGTCGGATTATCCGGGTCGGGAGCTGCTGGCCGCTATGGCGAGGGCGATGAAGAAAGGCACGATACGCTCCGCGAAGTCGCCCGGTGTGGCCGGTAACCAGGAAATCAGCACTGTCAGTCCAAAACCGGTCAGCATTGCAGCGAGCGTGCCTCGGGCTGAGACTGACCTGCCCATCAGCCTCATTATAAGAATGGGGCCGAATGCCGCGCCAAGCGCCGACCAGGCGAAAAGCACCCGGGAAAAGATATCCGCACGCCAGACCAGGGCGAGAACAGTGGCCAGAACCAGTACGACGACGACTGTTGCGCGCGTTTTTTTCAGTCCACCATCAACATTTCCATCGGCGAGATTCCAGTCGTAGGAAATAGCCGATGCCGCGACGAGCAACTGGCTGTCTGCCGTCGACATGATTGCCGACAAAACAGCGGCGAGCATCACGCCCGCGACAACCGGCGGCAGCAACTCGCCGGCCACCTTGAACATCACCTGCTCCGAATCGCCGAGGTCGGCAAACAGCACTCTTGCTGAGAGGCCGAGCGTGAGCATGCCGGCGTAAACAATTACGGCCCAGGCCAAAGCAATTACGCGCCCTTGTCGAAGGCTCCTCTCATCCCTTAATGCCATGAAGCGATTGACGACGTGTGGCTGTCCCGGATAGCCAAGACCAATGCCGAGCAGGCCGAGTGCGAACAAAACTGCCATGACAGCGGAAAGCGGCCCGGTCGGGGAGCCCGCGTTCTTCGTAGCAACCAGACCGGCAAGCAAAGAATCGAAACCACCAACGGCGACCAATGCGACGACGGGCAGTACGATCGCCGCGGTAAGCATGAGCAGGCCCTGGACACTATCTGTCACGCTCACGGCCCAGAAACCACCAAGCAAAGTGTAAGCGAGGACGATGCCGGCGCCGATCAAAATACTGGTATGTATTGACATGGCAAAGGTCGATTCAAAAGCCTTGCCCGCAGCCTCGAATTGCGAAGCGATATAAAAAACGAAGCAGAAAACGATGATTGCGGCAGCAGCACGAAGAACGACGCGCCGTGAATCGCCCAGCCCAACCGGCGCAATAATCGCGCTCAGCGTTATGGCGCCCTCGCCGCCCGCCAGTTTCTGAAGCCGCGGCGCGATCCAGATCCAGTTAAGAAGAAAGCCGCCAACGGTCGCCGGAAATAACCAGAGAGCGGGCAGGCCCCATGCATAAGCCGCACCGCTGACACCAAGCAAGGTCCATGCTGACGAGGAACTCGCCGATGCGCTAATTGCCGCGATCCATGGCCCGAGTTCCCGTCCGGCCAGAAAGAAATCAGCCGCGTCCCTGTTACGTCCCTTTGCCCAGAGGCCAACGCCGACTAACAAGGCGTTGTACAGGACCAGCGTTAGCAGAACAGCCGTTGTTCCGCCCATCTATTTTGCTGCCGGC
>JAPUKV010000135.1 GCA_027295475.1 Pseudomonadota bacterium | reverse complement strand
GCCGTCGGCAAAGACGGCACAGAATTCTATTTCGGCGTAGGAGAAGCGTTTTGAAAAACCCAATAGCCATCAGCATCATTAGCACAGTCGCACTAGTCAAGCTCGGCAATCAGATGGTCCAGGTCGGAAGTGGTATTCGCTGCTGGCCCGCATCGCCGGACGCGGGGCCCGAAGGCTGGGGCTTTCGGCTGCAGTTCACCTTGTTATATCCCAAGTAGACTCGCCATGGATATTGTCCAGAATCACACCGTTAAGCGGCCTTCTGAAACTGGCCGGGACTCAGGCCGGTCCAGCGCCTGAATGCCCGGGCAAAGTTGCTCTGGTCAGCGAAACCGGTCATGAACGCGATCTGGGCTAGCGTATTCGTGCCGTCCTTCAGATATTGCTCAGCCAGGCTGCGCCTTGTTGATTCAAGAATCTCCCGGTAACTGGATCCCTCTGATTTGAGCTGCCGCTGCAACGTGCTCTTACTGCGATAGAGGCGACTCGCGACAGTATCCTGGTCGACACGGCCGGATGGCAGCATCTGAATCAGCATCTGGCGAATCTCGGTCGCGACAGCGTTCATGTCAAAACTGGCGATGTAGCCTTCAGCAGTACGGTCCGCCGCAGCGGCGATTTCGGGTATCGAGCCTGACAGTGGCTCTTCGAGGTCGCCGACGGTAAAGAAAAATCTGTCTGCGTCGGCCCCATAGGTAATCGGACAGCGGAACAATCTGTCATATTCATCCGAGCTGTGCTCGGCCGATACAACGAGGGTGACGCTGACCGGGTGTAGGGGACGTCGTGTGACAAACTCGCACATGTTCATCAGTGCGGCGTAGCCGCCGTCCTTGGCCGCCTTGTTCGGCATCAGCTCCTTATTCGGGAATGTTTCGACCAGCGCAATATTGTCTTCGTAGCGCTGCAGCCGCAGGTCGCCAATCACGGTACTCAGGATCTTTGCGTAGCGACACAGGCACCGCATGGCATCGAGCAATGACGCGCTCGCCAGCCATGCATGGCCGAGAACATAGAAATCGCCGGGCCGCACATTGCGACCCACCGTCAGACCGAACATCGGATCGCCGGTAACGTCAATCGCCCTGCTCCAGATTTTATCCATCTTCGCGAAAGGCACGCGTGCGCCCGGTTTTCTACAGAGATCCATATCGATCCCCAGTGCCGTGAATATCGGCAGCGGATCTATCTGATAGTCATTCTCGAGCGTTTTGCCGATAAGCAGCGGCACACTCGCCAGCGTTGATTGTTCGCATAGCATGGTTGGCAGGAATTGAACCGCAACCTGCGCAATAGCTCAAGCCCTCAATGCGCTTGAGGCAAATTGCACAAACCATGACGCCAAATGACCAGACGCTCCTTGTCCGGAACCACAGAATACGAACCAGGCTGAAGAGGAGATCGTCATGTTTAACATCGGTCGTGAGATTTCAAAACGCTACTCGCTCGAGGAGGCGATACGCAGCGGCGTATCAAAGCATCTGCATGAAGCCTTTCGCCGGGAGGACGAGCGTCTCGGCAATCTCGACCGCTGGACACAGCGGCGCGTGTATGACGAGAACATGGCGAAGGTCTCGCTGGTGCTCGAGGCCGATGATTCCGCCGAGCACTGCTATCAGAACCTGATCCGCGAGATCGACATCGAGGCCGAGAACGGTATCTACCTGGTCGGCACGAAATTGCAGAACGATGTGCTGAGACGCCTCGCCGACGACCCGGGCATATCCGGTGAATTGCATCTCGACGTCCCGTCTGTCGCGCAATCTCTCTTTGTCGATGAACTGGAGCACTCGAAGGACAATATGGATCTGGTCTGGGTGACCATCCAGGCGCGCTACGACCGGGCGCAACTTGATGCGTCAGTGTCAGAACTCGTCATGCGTTTCATGCTGGACAGTGCCGAGGCCACAGATGACATGACGAATGCACTACGCGCCCTGATGTATTCGTCCCACGAAGATACCGTCCGGCGGATATGTGACTTGCCGTCGCTGTTGGACGAGCGCGAATCGCGGGACCTCGTCATCATGGTTTTCGAACTCGAGAAGCGCAGCGGCAGTTACGACGAGCGTATCCGTGCTATTGGCAAACGCGCAGAAACCCTCTGAGTAAAAACTTTCTCCCCCGCAAGCTGATAGCAATATCAGCTCTTTGGCGGGCCGCAAGGCCCGCCGTTCCTTATTTGATCTTCAATTTTCTTTGCAACAACATTCAGCTCCAAAAGCCGACTGTGCGTTCGATGGTCCAGTAGACAGCCACCGTACCAATCAGGTAGGCGGGCGCCAGGTTCGCCCAGCCGGGCCAGCTAACAATATATTTCCTCAAAATTGAGGACAACAGCAGCACGGCAGCGATGAATCCGAGCTGTCCGAGCTCGACGCCGACATTGAATAGTAATAATGCGAGCGGGATCGATTGCTCAGGGAGTCCGATTTCGTTGAGCGCCCCCGCAAACCCGAAACCGTGCAACAAGCCAAATATAAACGCCACGATCCACGGTCTGCGTTGAGTCAATCCGGGTCGCCCCTGACTGAGGTGTACGATTTCACTGGCGACGAACACGATCGAAAGCGCAATGACCGCTTCGACCGGCGACTGCGGAAATCGAACAAAGCCAAGCGTGGCTGCAGCCAGCGTCAAGCTATGGGCGGCGGTGAAGGCTGTAATCGTCCAGATTAATTTTCGCGTGTCGGCAACGAGGATGAGCAGCGCGAGCACGAACAACAGGTGATCGATACCCAGCAATATATGATTGACACCAAGCACCAGGTAGGTACCGGCCACAGCGAGCGCGCGCGGTGTTGCTTCGACAACGAATGCTGGCTTCGATGGTGTCAGGCGAGCGATCTGAGTGCTGCCGTCCGGTCGCTCGACGCGCGCGAGGACGTCTGTGAGAGTACTCGATAGGCCATCAATACTAACTTTCTTACCGAACAGGCCGCCGTCGCATTTGAAGGTCGCTCTTTCGGTATAAGCGTTGTCGATGATGTACGTCGCCGGAGAGCCGACGCTCACGCAATTGTCCGGCAGATTTGGATAAAGTCCCAGGCGACTGTTGCCGCGCGCAGGAACTTTGAGCAGTAATTTGACGGTTTCCGCATCCGTCATTGTCAATTGCAGGTAGCCCGGACGCGATTCATGCGCATTGGCAGAAGCTGCCAGCAAACAGGTCAGGAAAAACGGAGCGACGGACCGGCAGAGCAGTTTCAAAGATCCGGCGCCTCATATTCTTCGATCGTTATCGTGTACTTTGCCTTCAACTCGTCGAAAAGCACCTGTCGGGCCTTGTTGCGCCGGTCCGCGAGCCAGTCGCGTTGTACTACGCTACGAACCTCGGCAAGTGCCGGCACCCGGGCTTCGACGATCTGATCGATTCGAATCAGGTGCAGACCAAACGGGGACTCAACCGGGCCAGTCCATTGCCCTGGCTCGAGCGCAAAAAGACTGTCTTTAAAGCTCGCGCCAAATTGAGAGGTGATCGAGGATGCTGAAGCGTCTTCAAAGTGGGCTGGCAGCAAACCCGATGCAAGCGCATTGTCCGTTTTCACTGGTTCATCTTTCTGCAGTGCTACCAACATGGCGTTAGCAGCCTCCAGAGATGAATCAATGAAATATATATGTTCAAAAGAAATGCGGGCGTCAGTTTGAAATCGGTCAGGATCAGCAACAAGGAATTGCTGCAGATCCTCGTCTGTTGGCTCTGCGGCCGAAAAATCGTCCACCAGAAATTCCATTTTCTGCTTGAGCCGCCGCCGGATTATCGTGTCGTCCTTGTCAAGGCCGATGGCCGTCGCCTCACGATAAAGCACCTCTTCGAGAATGAAGTTATCGATTAGCCCTCGGAGTTCTGCATCGCTGGGCGGCCGCACTCGGGTTTTCACAAACAGCGTGGCCAGATGCTCGATTTGCCCGGATGTAACGATGATCTGCTCATCACCGGACATCTCCGGTTCCGAGACAACATTGAACAGCAGGAACAGGCCAGCGCCCGCGAGCAAAAAATGCAACAGGGGCTCGCGCATCACCGTGCGCATGGAGTCAAACACGGTGATGCCGTCCCGCGAGTTGCCTTGTCCCTGTATCCGAAACAGCGCCGGCTATGGCGTGTACCAGATTGGCGACGTGTACGCCCGCTCCTGTGTAGACACCGGCGCCCCTTCCGGAATCGAAATGCCGAAACGGAAAGCTTCGATCGTCGACCAGCGTGGTGTCGGTATCTCTAAAACGCGCGCATAGTAGAAAGCACTCTGCGCCGCATCGAAGTCAGGATCAGTCCATACCGTTGCAAGTTCGGACGCGCCAATCGTATTCGTGAAATTTGCGGTCTCCGCATCGACGGTATTCCCTACCGGCGGCAGTTTGCCGTCAGCTCCCGGCGTGCGATCTCCGGACCACGTTACGTCGTAGACTTTCTCGTGAGTATTGCCCCGGCTGTCCAGCCAGCCTTTGATGATCTGGATTCGATCCAGATTGCCGCCGAATGCATCCTTGAGTGCGTACACCATGAACGTCGGAGACTTGCCGCCGGAATGTTTGCGAAGATCGCCGCCCATCGGCACGCCCTTCTGGTAGCCGGCAAATGCCGGATTTCGGCTCGCCATATCGGCATCCGTGTAATCCCAGCCGCCAAAGAACCTGACCATCATGCGACTGCCGGTGGTTGCATAAACCTCTTTACGCGTCATCGCATCGAACAGGGCCTCGCGCGTATTGTCCTGTGCATATACGGCAGCCAGGCCGGACGCAACCATGCCCCAGCCCATGATCGTGCCCTTCTCGTTCGCCAGGAACGGATGTTCCATGCGCCCCGGTTTCGGTTCGGCGCCGGTATGCTTGCCGAAAAAATTGTCCTCTTGTGCGGTGGCCAGACCAGTGTGGCTGTCGGTCGAACCCACCATGCCGAACTTATAGGGGTTCGTGCCCAAGCGCGCTTCGAGCACCAGACCATTCTTCAGCGCCTCGCGGGCATATTCACCCGCCAGCATGTCATCCGTCTTCACCGTCGGCACCATATCGAGGTTGCCTATGTCCCAGGTTTCGTAATCGGCAAATTCATCGTCGGGTGAGAGGTACGGATGCGCTTCGCCGTCACCCTGGATTTGTGTCGCTTCATAAAGCGGTTCCCATTTTATGCGCTGCTCCACGTACTCCTTGTCGAGCCGCTTACCGTCATATTGCGCCCGAACCGGAAACATAATGCCGTTTGAAAGATTGCCGTTGTGTGCGAGCGCCAGGACATCGCCGCCGGTTTTTTCTTCGTATGACTCAAGCCATTTCCACAAGTCACGAGGGTTCGGGCTGCCATAGGGTGGATACGTCGTGTATGGCACCATCTGAGAGGCCTTATCTGCACCGTCGCGATAAATAACGACGCGATGCATATTGTTGCCGGTCACCAGGGAGGTCCATTCATAACCAATGAACGCCGTAAACTGCCCGGGATCGTTGTATTCCTCCGCGGCCTCGATGTTTCGCTGCCAGACTGACTTGAACTCCGGAGTGTCTGGCCAGTACATCAGGGATTCCGGAAAATTGCCATTGGCGAACAGGCCGATCATCTCATACGCCACACCGGGCCCG
>JAPUKV010000134.1 GCA_027295475.1 Pseudomonadota bacterium | reverse complement strand
CATAACCCCGGGAATTTTAATTGCCATCAGGCATAGTCGCAAGCCAGCTATTCTACCGCAACCGTGATTCTCTTTGAAAACACCGGGGGATCATGCGGTACGTGCAGGTAGTCGGCCAACAAGAGCTGAAGCGTGTGCTGGCCCGCGGGGAGTGTGAGCTCGACCTGTGAGCTGCCACCACCGAAATGGATGTGGTGCTGGTCTGCCGGGACAGGCAGGCCGAAGTCCGGCAAGCCGGCGTCAATGACCAGGTGGTGGTGGCCGCTGCCCGGGCGCTTATCACCCGCCGGCACTACCTCCATGCCGTTCAGGCCGAACTCCAGCCGGATCGGATTCGAAACCACCTCGCCATCGGCCGGTGTTATGAAAAACACCTGCGCGCCGTCAGTTGAAGGAGTCCGTGCCATGGCGGTAGGTGCCCGGGTTGGCTCCATCTCCATTTTCGCAGCCGGCTCTGCGGCGGTGGGCACCGTTTCAGCGCCCTCCTGGCCGCAGGCTGCAAATAAGAAAAGCGCAGGCAAAGTCGCCTGCCACGCAATAAATGGCCTTTTCATTGGATGCCTCCCATGACCCAAGGATATTAGATCGAGAATGCCGCAAACAGGGCAGCAAAGGCAATCATCAGGCCGAAACCGATGAAGTATGACAGCACGAGGAAGATGAATTTGAGCGTCGTGATGAAGCGACCCTGGCCGTACACCTGTTGCATAGCCCTGAATAGATAGACAGGGATATAAAGTGATGCGCCGATTAGAGCGATGTCGGTCGCGTTTTCGGGAATACCGACCAGCGTCGCAAGCCGCGCAAACAGTATCTGAAGTGTAAGAATCAGGAAAAAGAAAGCATGGTAGTGCACGACGAAGAGCAGGTGCTCGACGTAGTAGCGCTTCGATAGCGGATATAGCACCCTGAGCACCAGCGCCATAAGCGGCAACAGGATGAACAATGCGACCGGGACGTTGTCCAGCAGTTTGTCGAGTAGGGCCCTGCCGTCATCGGCACGAATGCGCTCGCACATAAGCTGGAACCGCTCTGGCGTGACGCGTCTGGATAGCCACTGCGGTATGTCTGCCGACTCGATGTCGCTTACATCGCAGTCAAAATCCGATTCCCCGTCTGTAATATCGAGAGCCACGGAGTTCCCGGTATCGTCAACTTGCGGATCTTCGAGTAATTCCTTATCACCGACGATGATGCCTTGTTCGGCCAGTTCCTGTAGCATCCCCTCTCGGATCTCAGCGGCATTCTGATCGGATTCCTCTGCCTGCTCCGTCGACTCAGCCTCGGGTTCGAACAACAAACCTAACTCTTCCCGCGGATCGAAAAACGCGATGAGGAAAAACACCACACTCAGTACAAGGTAAGTCCGAAAAGGCGGCATGAACCTCGCACGGCGACCGAGCAGGTAGTCTCGCGTCAATTGACCCGGGCGAATGACGAGTGGCAGCAGCGTTTGCCAAAGCCTCGAGTCCAGCTCGAAAAGATCGCCGAACGCATCACGAATCAATTCCCAGACACTGATGAGACGGCTGTGCGCCCGCTGGCCGCATTTGGGACAGTACTGGCCGCCGAGCGTGGTTCCGCAATTAAGGCAGGATGGCAGAGGCCTCAGCTCTTCGTCCGAATCGCCCAGGCGGCGAAGAATACGGCGGCTTGCTTCGAATTGATCCGCAAACTGGTCCATGACCGACTGGCGCATTGCGTTCGCCGGCCCGGCCAGATACTGCTCCAGGTCTTCCTCGCTGGCGAGGTAATAATGGGTGACGCGGCGGCTGCGGCCCTGTTCGTCGTCTTCCAGCTGAAAAGTCTCGGCTTTCAGAAAGCCCGGAAGTTCGAGCATTTCCGTGACGTGAATCGTGAGCCAGGCGTCAAACGCCGCAACGATCTTCCGATCGACGTTGAACGTAACTTCGTAGATGGGCCCTGCTGTGTATGACATGCACTAAACCGTCAGGCTTGGTCCGAAAATTTCAGCGCACCGGAGTGCGGCACTGCGCTCTCGCCTTGTTGGACCACTAGCGTTTCTTGGAGACCTTCTTTTTGGCAGATGTTTTCTTTCCGGATGCTGTTTTTGCCATTTTCTTTTTTGACACCGTTTTTTTCCTGGCGACTTTTTTCTTTGCGGTAGCTTTCTGTGCAGGGGGTTTCGAGCTTGCACGAGTTTGCGCGCTGACGGCGTTTGCACCAGGCGAAGCAGTCTTTCCACGGGCGCCCAGGCGGCCGAAGTCGTCTGGCGCGAAGTCATCGACGGCCAGGAGGTTCATTACCTTCTCGTGATAGGTACGCAAGTCCTTTGCTTCGCTGTTCGTGATCACTTCGGCGGCTTGCGCTTCATCGATCTGGTGACCCAGGTACTCCGACCGAATCAGGCCCTCATGTCGCGACTGCTTCAGTTTTCTTTCGAGTGGCGCCATTTGCTCCGACAACTCGAGCGCCTCCTGCAGCAGGCCCAGCGGGCTACCGGGTTCGAGTGTCGTATATGCCTGCTGGCTTAGCCTTTCGCGTGCCTCACCGGGTCGTGTGACCAAAGCAACGATCTTTTTAACCAACTCGTCCGATGGTGCCGAGTAGGTTCGGCCGCGCGGAAATATGAAGCAGCGCAGGAAGAATGCGACCGGGCGATTCGGGAAATTGCGCAGGAAACTATGTAACTGCTCCTGTGCGTGATACATCAGCGTGCGAACCGACCATTCGACCAGCGGCAAATCCGTTGCGCGACGCCCCTGATTCTCGAAATGCTTGAGAACGGTTGAAGCGAGATACATCGAACTAAACACATCACCGAGTCGTGCGGACAGCAACTCTTTCTGTTTGAGTTTTCCGCCCAGTGTGAGCATCGCAAAATCCGCCGCAAGCGCGAAAGCTGCGCTGTACCGGTTGATGTTCTGATAATAGCGGCGCGTCGGCGTGTTCAGCGGTACGTTACTGAACTTGGCGTGAGTCAGCGCGAGGAAAAATGATCGCGCCAGGTTGCTGATCGCATAACCGATGTGTCCGAAGAGTGCAGCATCGAACTCGCTGAGCCCACGTTCCCTGTTCTCGTCCTGGGCCGCGTGCAGTTCCCTGAGAACAAATGGATGGCATCGCATCGCGCCCTGCCCGAAAATAATCAGGCTGCGCGTCAGTATGTTTGCACCTTCTACGGTGATGGCGATCGGTGTCGCCATGTATCCACGACCGACGTAATTCTTCGGGCCCATCATGATCGCCTTGCCGCCGTGGACGTCCATCGTGTCATTCGCGACTTTGCGGCTCATTTCCGTGCAGTGATACTTGAGAATGGCCGACGGGACCGCTGGCTTCTCCCCCTGGTCGATGGCACCGGAAGTAACGGACACCGCGGCATTCATAATGTACGTATGTCCGGCAATCCGCGTAAGCGCTTCGCCGATGCCGTCGAACTTCGCGATCGGCGTATTAAACTGCCTGCGAATCTGCGTGTAGGCACCGGCGGCGTAAATCGCGGCCTGGCTGCCGCCGGCGGCGATCGACGGTAGCGTGATCGCCCGGCCGACCGACAACAGCTCCACCAGCATTTTCCACCCCTTGCCGGCCATCTCCTGTCCGCCAATGATGTAGTCAAGCGGTACAAACACGTCCTCTCCGGATGTCGGTCCGTTCAGGAACGCTATATTCAACGGATCGTGTCGGCGCCCGACCGTAACGCCGGGCGTATCGGTCGGAATCAGCGCCGCCGTAATACCGTATTCCTCCTGGTCGCCGATCAGGTGGTCCGGGTCATAGAGTTTGAAAGCGAGGCCAAGGACCGTCGCGACGGGCGCGAGCGTAATGTATCGCTTGTCCCAGGTGAGCCTGATGCCCGTGATCTGCTTGCCGTTCCACTTGCCTTTGCAAACGACCCCGCTGTCGATCAGCGCAGCAGCATCAGATCCTGCCTGTGGCGACGTCAGCGCAAAACAGGGAATCTCGTCGGCTGTGGCAAGGCCGGGCAGATAGCGTTGTTTTTGTTCTTCGGTGCCATAGTGCAATAACAACTCCGCCGGCCCGAGTGAATTCGGAACACCAATGGTCGACGATGCAACCGTGCTGCGACTCGACAGTTTCATTATTACCATTGCATTGGCATGCGACGAAAACCCCAGGCCGCCGTATTGCTTCGGAATGATCATCGCGAAGAATTTGTGTTTCTTGATGAACTGCCAGGCCTGCTGCGGCATATCTCCAAGCTCGTGGCTGATCTCCCAGTCGTCGAGCATTGCGCACAGTTCCTCGCAGGGACCGTCCAAAAAAGCTTGTTCTTCTGCAGATAGTTGTGGCGCCGGAAACGACATCAGGCGGTCCCAATTCGGTGCGCCCGAAAACAGCTCGCCGTCCCACCACACGTTGCCTGCCTCGAGCGCCTCTCGTTCCGTGTTCGACATGGACGGCAACATCGTGCGGTAAATCTCGAGGAGCGGCGTGGTGATTTTCTCGCGGCGGAACTCGGTCAGATTCGGCAGCACCATGACGGCGAACAGGAGCCAGAGCAGCAAAAGCCAGAAGAAGCCGCCTGAGCCGAATATTGTGTAGACCAGCAATGCGATGCCGGTGGCGACGGTGGATGTGCGCAGGTCTATTCGATTGTAGGCAAGGGCAATGCCGCCGCCGACAAACAGGAGAAACCAGAAAAGACTGATAATAAAACCGGACAAGACTTCTTCCTCAATAAATGAACCCTATCATCGGGGCTCCCGGGGCGCCATAGACCGATTCGCAGGCCCGACCGTTTTACCGGGCTCCGAAATCCCTAACCGATCTTGCGCAGGTCGGCACTTTGCAGTGCTGAAGCACTGGTGGTCCAACGAGGCTAAAGCAGGTCTTCGATTGCAGCGCGTTCCTCCCTCAGCTCAGCTTCTGTAGCGTCCATTCGCTCTCTGCTGAAGTCGCTGATTCCGAGCCCCTGCACGATCTCGTAATTGCCGTTGCTGCAGCGGACGGGATAAGAATAGATCACTCCTTCCTTGATGCCATAGCTGCCGTCAGCGGGTATGCCCATGCTGACCCAATCGTCCGCCGGCGTACTGTGCACCCAGTCATGCATGTGATTTATCGCCGCGGACGCGGCGGACGCCGCTGAAGATGCGCCCCTGGCCTTGATAATGGCCGCCCCGCGCTGCTGTACGGAGGGGATAAACTCATCGATCAACCAGCTTTCGTCGACCAGGCCCAGCGCTGCCTGCCCGGCGACGGTGGCGTGATGCATATCGGGATATTGGGTGGCCGAATGGTTTCCCCAGATCGCCATCTGCTTCACTTCTGAAATGTGCTTGCCCGTCTTCGCCGCGAGTTGGGCCGAGGCGCGGTTGTGATCCAGCCGGGTCATCGCCGTAATATTCTTCGGCTCGATATCCGGCGCATTTGAGCTCGTGATGAGTGCATTCGTGTTGGCCGGGTTGCCCACAACCAGCACCCTGATGTCGCGGCTGGCGTGTTCGTTCATGGCTTTTCCCTGAACCGAGAAAATCTGCGCGTTTGCCTGAAGCAGGTCCTTACGCTCCATCCCGGGACCCCGCGGCCGCGCGCCTACCAGAAGCGCGTAGTCGCTGTCCTTGAAAGCGACGTTGGCATCGTCCGTACCGACCACCCCTGCCAGCGTATCGAATGCACAGTCGTCCAGCTCCATCATCACGCCTTCAAGTGCCGGTAGCGCCGGCGTTATTTCGAGGAGTTGCAGGATGACCGGCTGATCAGCACCCAGCATCTGTCCGGAGGCGATACGAAACGCAAGTTGATAGCCAATCTGGCCGGCAGCGCCGGTGATTGTGATGCGTACGGGATTCTTCATTTTCTTGTCCTATTCGAGAAGCTATGCATGTGCCTGTATCAAGAGTGACGTTTACGACAAGCTTTGTCATTAAGGATAACTACGCATGGCAAGGCATACGCCGCGGCGAGCGATTCTAGCATTGCCGGCTTCTATCGGCCTATCGTGATGAGAAAGACTTCCGATGATGCAGCGGGCGGATCAAATTCGGGATGAGCTGCGTTGAAGATAAGCGGTTCGGCTCTTGCTTCGTCATGTCGGCCAGCTGTTCTTCTGTACACGATCTTGCCGCCGCAGCCGAATGCCATGGCGGACTTTTTGAACGCTGCCATTTTCTCTGCCTGCGGTTTTTCCGCCTGCACGGCTTGGTGGCCGGATCGAACGGCGTTCGCCGTCACGCTGTCCCTTTCCTGCACGTGCCTGTTCGCGCTCCAGCGGTCGGCGGGCCGATTCTGCCCATTGCGGGTCGCGTGAGATAAGGCACTGTTTTGCCGTGATAAAACGGTAATTCCCTCACTGTATGGACGCGTGTATGACAGTGATCGGCCTGTTTTCTTGGCTGAAGGGCTTGCAATGCATTTCTTTGGTGTTATAGTTGACTATAACACTATGTCACTTAGGCCGGGATCGGCAATGAGCGCGCGGGAGACCAGTAACATGAAAACTCAAGTCTATGACCAGGCGAGCGTTGGCTTGTTGGTGCTGATTATGCTGACGATCGCCTTGATTGCCGGTCTGTCGGAGCCGAATTTGCGAGAGCAGGCGCCCGCTACGAATACTTTGCAGCTGGACACAGGTTTGCGCGCCAAAATACACCGGGAGCGGCTCGCAAAACTCGACTTGCTCTCAGCCGCTATTGAGACAGTCCTGATCCTGACGATAGACGCAGATCTGAACAGTAACGAATCTGCATCTCCTGCTGCAGACATTCCTGATTCCGAAAACTCGCCGGTGCAGTATGATTGATGCCGGCGCCTTTTCCACGCCAGGGCAAACCACAAACAGCACACGGGACTTCAATGGACCCTAAGTGGAGTGAAGACCTCCCGATCTACCGGCAGCTCCGTGATCGGGTCGTCGATATGATTCTGGAGGGCGTGTTGACTGATGGAGATGCCCTGCCGTCGGTTCGCAATGTCGCCGCCGAATACCGGCTCAATCCTTTGACGGTCCTTAAAGGCTATCAGGAACTCGTGGATGAGGGCCTGGTTGAGAAAAGGCGTGGTCGTGGAATGTTTGTGACCGACGGGGCCAGGCAGCAGCTGATAAAAGACGAGCGAAAAAGATTTCTGAATAAGGCATGGCCGGGGGTCGTTGCGACCATCCGTCGTCTTGGGCTGGACACCGATACGTTGTTGAAAGCCGTGCCGGAACCCGGAGATCAGGGAGAAAAAGAATGACTAGCCTGGTCAGTGCCCGCAACGTTTCCAAGTTTTATGGCAGCGTCAGGGCGGTCGACGACGTCAGCTTCGAAATAGAAAAGGGCAAGATCACCGGCCTGATCGGTCCGAACGGCGCCGGCAAGACTACCTTGCTCAAGGCTGTGCTTGGTCTGACCGATTGCCAGGGCAGTCTGTCGGTGCTTGGCCTGGACCCGTTCCGGCAGCGAAAAGAGTTGATGCAAAACATCTGCTTTATTGCGGACGTTGCCGTTCTGCCAAGATGGATTCGAGTAACACAACTCCTGGATTTCATCGAAGCAGTGCATCCACGCTTTTCACGAAGCCGCGCCGAAGAGTTGCTGAGCCGCACGAAGGTTCGACCTGATGCCAAGGTGCGCGAACTGTCCAAAGGGATGGTCACACAGTTTCACCTTTCTATCATTGCTGCCATCGATGCGAAACTTCTCGTACTGGACGAACCGACGCTCGGGCTCGATATCATTTTCAGAAAGGAATTTTATGGCAACCTGCTGAACGATTACTTCGACGGCGAACGGACAATTCTCATAACCACACACCAGGTGGAGGAGATCGAGAATCTGCTAACCGATATCATGTTTATTAACGATGGAAAAATTATCCTGGATGCGAGCATGGAAGACTTGCCTGAGCGCTATGCAGAACTCCTGGCGTCTGGGGAAAACGCCGAGGAGGCGCGGCAGCTCAATCCGATTTATGAACGGGAGGTATTTGGCCAGAAAGTCCTGATATTCGAAGGGGTCAGCCGTGATCGATTGCAGGGTATGGGCGAAGTTCGTACTCCGGGCGTTGCCGATCTCTTTGTAGCCAAGATCAAAGGAGCGGCGGCATGATTAAAGCTCAGATTGCATTGATCAGGCGTGAGCTCTGGGAGCACAGGGCAATTTACGTCATGCCACTCGTCATTGCCCTTCTGGTGTCCCTGGGATCAGTAACCGGTCAGGTTGCCGTGTCCGGTTTTGATCACGCGGTGGACATCGGAATCCTTGGTGCCACGAATCTGGGGGAAAATGGAAGATCGGCCGCCATCACCGTGCTGATGATCAGTTTGTCCAGCACGTTCGTGTTTGCGATGTGGATACTGACCATTTTCTACTCCCTTGACGCGCTTTATGCAGAGCGCAAAGATCGAAGCATTCTTTTTTGGCGGTCTATTCCTTCGACCGACTTTGAAACCGTACTGTCAAAACTGCTGACGGCACTGCTGGTCATTCCACTTGTTACATTCGTGTTCATCGTACTAACGCACCTGGTCGTGCTCATGGTAACGAGCGTCTGGCTTGGCGCTCGAGGCGCCAACACCTGGCATCTGATCTGGACGGCCGCTCCATTTATCGATAATTGGACAGCGACACTGGTATTCCTGTTGGCGTTGCCGCTGTGGCTGTCACCCTTCGTCGGATGGTCTCTGTTTGTATCTGCGTTTGCGAAGCGCTCGCCATTCCTGATCGCAGCTCTACCAATTGCAATTCTGCCGTTGCTGGAAAGGATGATTTTTCACACGACGGTTTTCGCCGAAGCCTTTTTTGTGCGATCCGTCAAAATGCCGCTCTTCCGCGGACTCGATAACCTGGAGTTGTTATTCCAGGAAGGCGAGCATTTTAAGATGGTCGGCGACGCTTCCCTGAGCCTGCTGGCATTGCTGGATCTGGGACGGTTCTTTAGCAGCCCTGCGCTGTGGTTGGGGATTGTTGTTTGCGGGATTTTTACGACCGCCGCAATATACGTTCGACGCTACAGGGACGACAGCTGATTCTCGCATCGCCTGCGTTGCAGGCGATGGGATTTCAGGCGCTCGGAACCGTTCGGCGGTCAAGACCATATTTCTTCATCTTGCCGCGTAGCTGGTGATAACTGAGGCCAAGCAACTCTGCAGCCACTTTCTGATTGAACCGCGCTTTCTCCAGTCCGGCCTGCAACAGTTCCATTTCAGTCTCGTTAACCCGTGCCGTGAGGTCGAAAGGAAGCAAGGGCGGCCGGCGCCTGCGTGACACCTTCTTTTCTTCCGCATCGTCCTGATGATCCTCACGGAGCCGGAAGGGTGAATCAAATGGATCGAACGCGATCTTAGTGATTTGCTTATCCGGGTCTTCGCTGCGGTAGACAGAACGCTCAACGGCATTTTTTAGCTCGCGCACGTTTCCCGGCCAGTCGTGCCGTAGCAAGGCTGAGGCAGCACGAGCGCCGAAGCCAGGGAAAAGCGGGCGCCCGAGTTCACTGACCATGTTCAGTGCGAACGCATACGCAAGCGGCAATACGTCCTCGAGTCGCTCGCGCAGCGGTGGAAGCGTAACGACATCGAAGGCAAGCCGATCGAGAAGGTCCACGCGAAACTTCCCTGTAGCAGCCATCGCCTGGAGATCCGAGTTCGTCGAGCCGACGATGCGTACATCGACGATCAAGGTATCGCTGCCGCCGACGCGCTGCAGTTCACCGTACTCGATAACGCGCAGAATCTTCTCCTGCATTCGAAGAGATATGGTCGAAAGCTCGTCGAGCACCAGCGTACCGCCATCGGCCCGCTCGAAGTGGCCGACATGTGCCTTGACGGCGCCGGTAAATGCCCCTGCTTCATGACCAAACAACTCCGACTCCAGGATCGACTCGGTCAGCGCCGCGCAATTCACCTTGATCAGCGGTTGTTCCCAGCGGCTGGAGAGAAAATGCAGCCGGGATGCAATCAATTCCTTGCCGGTACCACGCTCGCCCACGACGAGTACGGGCTTGCTGAGCGGGGCAGCACGGGACACGTGCTCCAGCATTGCCAGGAATGGCGGCGCCTCGCCGATGATGGGTTGTACCGTGCGGTTCTCAGTCATTAGCCAATTTAACCAAACGGGAGTATAAAAAGCGACTAATTAGTGAAATACACTAATATCTGCTGCGCATTCGTGCCAGAAGTTATCGAAATTTCCGTTGTAAATCAATCTATTAAGCGTAATTCGCAAGACTGGCACGCTTTCTGCAAGATAAGTAGTGTATTTTTTTCACTTGAGAGGACAGGTTCATGGGAATTTTCACGAGATTCAGCGACATCGTGAACTCGAATATCAACGCGATACTCGATAAGGCAGAGGATCCGGAGAAGATCGTCCGGCTCATGATTCAGGAAATGGAAGATACGCTGGTCGAAGTGCGCTCTGCGGCGGCACGTTCGATTGCGGACAAGAAAGACCTGAACCGCAGGCTGGAAACACTGGAATCCGAGCAGCGGGACTGGGGCGCCAAGGCGGAACTTGCTCTGCGCAAGGGACGTGAGGACCTCGCCAAAGCGGCGCTGGTCGAGAAATCCCGGACTTCCGCTACAGCAGACATCATAAAGTCGGATTACCTGGTCATCGACGAAGGCCTCGCAAAACTCAACGACGATATCGCGCGGCTCGAGAACAAGCTGCAGGATGCCAAGGCAAGGCAAAAGTCGTTGCTTGCCAGGCACAAGACCGCGAACAGTCGGCTTGCCGCCAGAAGAAAGATCTACGACTACCAGATAGACGACGCTTTGGTTCGTTTCGAACAATACACGCGACGTATTGATGACGTGGAGGGAAGAATTGAGGCGTACGATCTTGGCCTGCCCAAGGATCTTGCGCACGAATTCGCGGGTCTGGCGGCGGAGGAATCCGTTGAAAAGGAGCTTAATGATCTGAAGCAGCGGGTAGCGGGCAAGGGCGGCTCTGCGGCCGAGGCCAAGTAATTGGGTTGGTCACTGGGCGAACTGATAACAGTCGCGGTAATCATATTTGTCGCGATTCCCGCCCCCCTGTTTATCGTTTTGCATTTCATTACGAAATGGAAGCAGTCTCGCGAGATCTCAAGTGGCGACGAAGAAATGCTCGAGGACCTCTGGCGCTTGTCGCAGAGACTCGAAGAGCGGCTGGAAACACTGGAGACCATACTGGACAACGAACTGCCTGATTGGAGGAAGAAGCAATGAGCAGAGACACCTGGAACCTGGACCATGGCCCGTTGCGGGGCCTGTACCGTGATCGGGAAAACGGCTGGATTTTTGGAGTCTGTGCAGGGATAGCGGAACTCGGAAACTTCAACGTTGGTACCGTACGCGTGATTGCGGTGATCTGCCTGTGCCTGTTTACCTGGGCGACTGCGTTGCTTTATGTCGCAGCGACATTGCTGTTTCGTGAGAAGCCGCTGATCTATTCCGGGAGATTTAGCGAATACCAGTTCTGGCGGCGCCGCCGACGATATGATCACTGGAGCCACTCATGAGCCGATACGACTCCATCAGTCGTCGGAAGTTTTATCGCAACCGTGAGAAAGCGATGTTGGGCGGCGTATGTGCGGGTCTCGCCGATTACTTCGGATTTAACTTGAGAGTTACCCGCATACTGGCCTTTGTTGCTTTCCTGATGGCCATGCCGATGACATTACTGGTCTATTTTGGCACGGTGTTGCTGGTTCCCACGGGACCGGATGAAAGCAGGCAACGGGAGTATGATCCGGAATTCAGAAAAGCGGTCAGGTCGGCGCCCGCGCAGACACTGGGAGACGTGCGCCGCCGGTTTCAGTCGCTGGACAGCCGGCTGGCGAGGCTGGAACGTTACGTTACTTCGTCACGTTTCAAACTCGACCAGGAGTTTCGAAACCTCTGATAAGTTCGACATGCCACGAAAATGTTAAGGGACACAAATGAACAGTAGCCTTGTATTCGTCCTCTGCATCGTCGCAATTGTGATGTTTGCGAACGTCATTCAGACTTACATAAAGCGCCGCCACAGCAAACCAGAGGTAGACACGGAGCTGGAAGAGACGCTGTCGAAAGTCGATGTACTGGAGGAACGTATCCGGGTGCTTGAACGCATCGTCACCGAGAATCGGTTTGACCTTAAGCACGAAATCGACGACCTGTAGTGTCAAGACGGCGACACGATACCGGCGGAACTGTGTTTAGTGTTTGCTGAATTGATCATACAGAAGAAATGGGCGCACCCGGAAAACCTCAATAAGCGCCGCTAGTGACAGGCTAGTCTTTCCGAGCTTTGTAGGTTTTCACCGCTTCATTATAATCAGCAGCGACTCTCTCCATTTCCTCAACGCCAGCATTGTGTTTCTTCACCAGCATCTCGTCACGCTGCGCTTCCACCAACAGGTCGGGATCCTCGATGCCGGCGCGTATTTTCTCATCCTCTTCGGCGATACAGGCGAGATACTCCTCCATATCCACCATATATTTCTTGACGCCTCTCTGACCGGCAATCATTTGATCTTTTGTAGCAACGCTGGCGTTCGGAATCGATACACGTTTCGGATAGTCACAGGCCAGAGCTAACGGCGCGAAAGTAATAACTGCGAGCGTGCAACTTGCTTTGATCAATCTAATCATAGTACGGACTTAGCTCTCGAAAATCGGTGCTGGATCAGCGACCAAGCTGTGCTTGACAAGTGTAGGGTTATTTAATCACGTTGCCGCGTAGCAGGGAAGTGCCGGAATAACACCATGATCTATCAGTGTGTTACGAGCACCTGTTTTCAGGCAAAGAGTGCGCGATGCGTATCTGTTCCCTCGGCCTGTGCAAGTAGTAATTTGAGGTAGTTATCGGAACTCATCGGCGCGCCGAACAGTAAGCCCTGCACGTAAGTGCACTCGAGTGTTTGGAGAAAATTCAATTGCTCCTCAGTCTCGACGCCTTCCGCGACAACGTCCATTTGCAGGTTTTTGCCCATGTGGATGATCGTGCCGACGATTGTTGCGTCATCCGAATTTGTTGCAACTTCACGCACAAAGGACTGGTCAATTTTCAACGTGCTGATCGGAAACTGTTGCAAAGCGCTCAAAGACGAGTAGCCGGTACCGAAATCATCGATAGATAGATGCAGGCCCAACGCATAGAGCTCATCCAGCAATTTGATTGTCCGAGTCGGGTTCTCCATCAGGGTTGTCTCGGTAATTTCAAGCTCCAGCGAAGTCGGCGAAATCTGATGGCCCCGAAGAATCGAACTGATGCGACCAATAAAATTCCGCTGGCGGAGCTGTTTGAGCGACAGGTTTACTGACACGCGACCGGGCGCCGATATAGAGCGCTGCCAGTACCGAAAATCCTCGCACACTCGATCAAGAACCCATTCGCCGATCTCGACGATCAGGTTTGTTTCCTCAGCGATCGGAATGAAGTCAGATGGATAAATAATGCCCCTTTCCGGCAGCTCCCACCGCACAAGTGCCTCGGCCCCGCAAACCTCGCCGGTCTCCAGGTTGTACTTCGGCTGGTAATGTACGAGCAACTCGTCACGTTCGAACGCTCGCTTGAGTTTGCTCTTGGTCATGAGGCGCTCAACAGCAGCCTCGTTCATCGCAGGCGCGTAGTGAGAGAAAACATTACCGCCTTCCTTCTTGGCGTGATAAAGCGCCGCATCGGCATTGCGCAGCAGATCAATGACGTTTGGTGCATCCTCGGGACAGCGGGCAATGCCCATGCTCGCGGTCATGAAGACTTCGTGCCCTTGAACAAAAAACGGCTCTGCAAGGCGATCGAGCACACGCTGAGCCAGTTTGTCCAGCTTCGGTTTGATCAGGTCCTCACCTGCAAGACCGTCAACGATAACCGCAAATTCGTCGCCAGCCAGACGACCGATGACAGTTTCGTCGGGAAGCACTGCGGTCAACCGCTCCGCAACTGTTTCAAGAGTCGTGTCGCCGGCGAGATGACCAAAGGTATCGTTGACGTCCTTGAAACGATCGATATCGACGTAGAAAAGACAAAGTGTCTTCTTGTTACGGCGAGCACGCGCAATGGCTCTTTGCAACAGGTGCTGGAATTGCATCCGGTTCGGTATTTTTGTAAGCGCATCGATGCGCGCAAGATATCGAATCCGCCGCTCGGCGCGCCGGCGCTCGGTGATGTTCTGCGCGGCAATTATGCGGTCTTCCGAATCGATGTCGTCGCCGCTGATGTGCGAGGCGGTGTATGAAACCGGTACGGATTCTCCGGATTTGGTCAGCAGGAAGGCCTCCCGGGGGATGCCTGAAGGGACGTCCGCTTCGAGCACACGGCTTTTGCGTTTATCTACGATCAGGTCCAGCGGTTGGCCCAGCAATTCCTCTTCGGTGTAGTTGAGCATTCTTGCGGTAGCGTCGTGTATTTTATTTATAGTTCCGGAAGCGGACGTAACAATGATGGTTTAATTAATACTCGAAAGCACGCTATCGACGTAATCACGCGAGATCGTGGTTCGCTTCAGTTTTTCGCGCATCTCATTGAATACTTCGGCAAGATCACCCAGTTCATCACCGTGCAGCACCTGCAACGGCTCACCGAAGTCGGCATCGCTGAGTTTCTTCGCCTGTACTTTCAATGCGCGGACGCGTGCGGTCTGATTTTCGACGATAAGCCAGATCACCACGCCGCACAGGGCCACCACGAGCAAAGTAGCGATGCCTATCCAGACAAAGCTCGCACGACGCCGTTCATCCCCCGTGCTGAGTAATTGATCCCGAAATCTCGCCGATTCACGATGCACTTCATCGAGTGTGAAGTTGCTGACCAGCACGCCGAGAATGTTGCCGTCCATCGTAATCGGGTACGTCAGGTAAAGATTATCAGTGGTCCACTGCGTCGATTGGTCGCCTGCTTGCTCAGGTACGCTACCTGCCTGCAGGTTGGGCCGGCCCCGCCGCACATATCGAACACCGACAAGGTTTTCGTTCTCGAGTGCTGCCTTTTCGAGCAAAAGGGAAATCGAAGCAGAGTCGTCCCGGCTTGCTGTGGCCGCCACGGAATCGGCGATTCTGTGTAGCTGCGCTCTGGCACGACCCGCAAATCTGCCTTCGAGTATTGCGTTATGTTCCTTCACGCTGCTTGCGACGATATCGGTCGCCAGCCACCGGTACTGGCCATAGAACAGAGACAGCATCAGACCGACAACGACCAGAGTCAGCGTCGCCGCTAGCATGAGATATCTCGGTAATATTCTGCCAATCATTTCTTATTCGACTCTGTCGGCCGAGACAGATTCAGTCTATTGCTGTCCTGTCAGAACCGCCGGTCACTTTTCTTATTGTTGGGACCGATCCGGTATTGCTCCTGGTCGGGCCCTCAGCCGCTGGAACCTCAAGATTCCGCGACGCAGGCTTGAGTTTACCACTCCTGCCGTTTTTGTATCGAATCGAGCTCTTTATATAGCCAACCACGCTGTTTTAGCCAGCGATCATTGTGGGTAAACTATCGACGTCAGCCCCGGATTTTTCGTATTTGGTGACATAATTCAAAGGATTTGCAGCTGGTTTGGGCTTTAATGGGCTTTCAGGAAGGAAATCCATTGAATAAGACTGCGCTCATTGTCGATGACTCGAAAACCGCAAGGGTTGTGCTGAAGCGGATGCTTGAGGCACACGAGCTCGATGTCGATACGGCAGAGACCGCCGAGTCCGCCCTGGACTATCTGAATGCACACAGGCCGGATGTGATTTTCATGGATCACATGATGCCCGGGATGGACGGCTTTCAGGCTGTCACTGCAATCAAGAACAATCCCGACACGGCGACGATACCGATCATGATGTACACGTCGCAAAAAGGGGAGGTGTATGTCGGGCAGGCACGCGCACTCGGCGCGGTCGGTGTCTTGCCGAAGCAGGTTGAACCTGTCGAAGTTTCCAAAGTGCTGGAATCGCTTCGGGTCATAGGTGATGAAGCCGAGCGCATCGAGCGTCGCGAGGAAGCGAATGACGCTGCATCGAGCGGCGATTATCCGGCCCTCGAAAAGTTCGATCAGGATTTGCGTGAACTGATTAAGGACCTGTTCGACCAGCAACGCGCGATCCTGCGAAGAGACCTGCTGGACAGCTACGAGGCGATCGCTGCCCGTGTTGCAGACGAGATCCGCGCACCTGGCGCAAGTGAAGAACCCGGAACGTCAGCTGACCCGCCAGAACAACTACCAGGGCGCTTTATCGCCGTCGTGTCAGTGCTGATCGTTGTGATAATCGTTTTTGGCTGGTTGTATTGGCAGCGGGAGCAGAGTTGGCAGGAAGTGCAACAACAAAACGTGAATTTGTTAAATGCCCTTGCGCAGCAACAGTCGATAGAGGCCGGCGGTGCGAACGAAGCGGAACAGCGCCGGAATGAATACGAGCGGTCATTCGGCTTCGCAGGTTCGACGGCGATTGCCGCCGTGGAATGGAGTGTTAATCAGTCCAGACGCTATTCATTCGGTGAGCTTCCCCTCGGCAATACAAGGTTGTCGCTGCTCGAGGGCCTGGTGCAGCACCTGCTCGACATGGGTTTCTCGGGTCAAATTGTTGTCGAAACACATGTCGGCAATTTCTGCATGATTGGCGGTGGTTCCGACGGCTACGATTTGGCCCCGTCGAACCGTACTGTGGAACATTGCCAGCAGATCGGCTTTGAACCCGTTGCTGCATACGAGATGGGACTTCAACAGTCGGTCGCATTTGCGAACTTCGCGAATACCGTCAGCGCGGAAACAGGCGGAAAAATCCAGATCAGCATATTCTCCCGCGGTAACGATGAGCCCCTGATCCCATATCCGATTGTTACGCCCGACATTACCGCGGATTTCTGGAACGAAATCGCGGCTCAGAATAACAGGGTTGAGATAAGCATCGATCCTGTCGACCGTTAGCCAGAGTATTTCGACACGGCGGAGCGCAGCAGATTGTTGAAACATTCAGGCTGGGCGCAGCCGGAACCGCTTATCCGGATTTTTCGGTCTTCCGTTTCTCAATAAATTCGACCGGGTCGATCTTGTTCGTCGTTTTCATTTTTCCCTGAACGATAGCGCCTTCAGCGACGGCGATGGCCTCGGCGGTGACTGTCCCGGTGATTCTGGCCGTATCGCTTATTTCCACGCGGCCGCTGGCGATGATATCTCCTTCCACCGTTCCGGCGATTACGACGGTTGTCGCCTTGATCGTTCCCTTCCAGAGGCCCTTGTCCAGGACCGTAAGCGAGCCGGTCACATTACATTCGCCGTCGATCTCACCGCTAAGCAGAAAATCACCAGTGGTGGAGATAGCGCCGGTGATCTTGCAGCCTTCATTGATAAGGGTTGCCGGTCCGGCCGCTTTGTCTTGAAGACGACGAAATCTTGATTCGCTCATTGGATGTCCAACTCCGGGTGTCTGCGAGGGCCTTGGGTAATCATAGTACGATCAATTCAGCGAATTTGTGAAATGGTTGGCATTCGATCACTTGCGTTTCTTGCGGTAGCCATAACCAATGGTTTCAATCGAGGTGAGTATCCCACCTTCGAACCTCATCTTACGCATCAGCTTTCTGGGCCCGAAGTTGAATATGAGCTCGGTCACCAATACCTCACGGTAAAAACCGCCATACCCGTAATACCGGGTCTTTGACAAACCATGGCGTCGGTCAATGTGGGATCGGAGCACGTATCCAAGACGGCGTTCGGAAATCGGTTCCCCGCAAATCGCTTTGACTTCGCTTTCGTACATTCCATCTATCACGAGCCGGCTACCGCATCGCAGCGCATGAGCGGGATCACTCGCCAACAATGCCGTGGCAACCAGCACCAGTGATATTGAGAGTTTTGCCATGACCTGCATCGAAATTCCTTCAGTTCATCCGGGCAGCGGAAGCTGACTCCTTAATACTAAACTAAAAGTCTGACCTTCGGCTCACAACCTGAGCATTTGGCTGATATAGTCCGGGAAAGGTGGCCGCTAGCTCGCATGTCATATGAAGGCTGAGTGACTACGCTGCAAGTCCGGTCGGAGATCGTCCTTTTGTCCAAGACTTTCGAACTACGCATGAACAAACTGGCGGCGGCGAGCCCATCCAATATCCTGTGGGGTGGCCTGATAGGCATCGAAAAAGAATCCTTGCGTGTTCAACTGGACGGCTACTTGTCCGATCGCCCGCATCCGGAATCTCTCGGCTCCGCGTTGACCAACCGCTTTATCACCACTGACTTCTCAGAGGCATTGCTCGAGTTCATTACGCCATCGTTTTCGAATACCTGGGAAGCGCTGCGCTTCCTGTGCGACATACACCAGTTCAGCTACGACGCAATGGGCGATGAACTCCTTTGGGCCACGAGTATGCCTTGCCGTATTCCGGAGGATCGGGAAATACCACTCGCATACTACGGCGAGTCAAATGTCGGCCGAATGAAGACCATTTATCGGAACGGCCTCGGTTACCGTTACGGCAGGACTATGCAGACAATCGCCGGTGTTCACTTTAACTATTCTCTGCCAACGACATTCTGGCCAATTTATAAGGAGCTGGAACAAAACCGCAGTGCCGAGGATGAGTTCCGGTCGGACGCCTATTTCGGACTCATTCGAAACTTCCGGCGCTTTGGCTGGCTTGTGCTCTATCTATTCGGTGCATCTCCAGCCGTCTGCAAGTCGTTTGGTGCGGGTGCAGGGCCCGAAATGGAGAGCCTGAACGATGAGACTCTCTACGAGCCTTTCGGGACTTCTTTGCGCATGAGCGACCTGGGCTACAGCAGCAAGACTCAGGCCGGACTCGACATATCATTGAACAACCTCGACGACTACATCCGTGATCTCAACACAGCCATGATGACGCCAGAACCCCTGTATCAGGCAATCGGGCTCAAGAAGGACGGCGAATACAAGCAACTCAGCATGAACCAGCTACAGATCGAAAACGAGTACTACAGTCCAATTCGTCCCAAGCGAGTGGCTTTTTCCGGTGAACGACCGACCGCTGCGCTCACACGCGGTGGTATCGAATATGTCGAGATCAGATCATTGGACATCAACATTTTCGACCCGGTCGGTATCAATCAAAATGCTATGCGCTTCATGGAGGCGTTCCTTATATACTGCCTGCTGAAGGAAAGTCCGCCGTTCGGGAAAAAGAGCAAGGACGAAACCTTACAAAACCATGTGGCAACGGCAAAGAGAGGTCGCGACCCGGCGATCGAGCTGCTGCGAAATGGAAAAGGTGTCTCACTCTTTGATTGGGCGGTGGAAATACTTCGGGATGTCAGGTCGGTCGCGGAGCTGATCGATAAAGCAGACGAGCACGGCGTTTACGTGAACGCCGTCGATGCTCAGTTGCAACTCGTGTCCGATTCTGAACTGACTCCGTCTGCCCGGTTGATCGCCGAATTGAGGGACGCAGATACAAGTTTCTTCGAATTTGCAATGACATGCGCTCAGGGACACAAACAATACTTCGCCGACTTGGTGCCACTACCAGAGGAGCGACAGGAAGAATTCGCTGGCGAAGCGGCGGACTCGATACGCCGGCAGCGCGAGATCGAAGCGTCCGATGCCGTCAGTCTTGAAGAGTATCTTGAACGCTGGTTCGCTCCCGATCAGGGGATTGTGCGCTGAGTCACAATTCACTCTCCCGGTGGTGTGCCTGCCGGTCAATTTAACTAAACTCACCGGTGTCAGACACCCGGTGCGCCGGCGTGAATCAGGATAGCCAGGAACAGGACTTGCTTAAGATCTTTAATCTCGGAATTGTATTGGGCATCGTCGCGGCGGCTGCACTCGTCTATAGCTATCCGGCTGTGGATCAGCACCGCGAACCATCGTTGATCTCCGTACTACCAAACGGCGGCAACTCGGAGTCGTTTCATATCAGGTTGCCCGGAGACAGGATCATGGCTGGCGTGACCGGATCGACCGGATCGACGCCGTCGGCACTTGAGTGGCCCGAGCATGACTTTCTGGTGAATATGCAGACTGAGCTGTTCAAGGTTCGCAATGAGAATGGTGTTGTGATCGGCATCGCAAGCCGTATGTCCGGCTCATCGGAGCGGCGCGTGTCATTCGTCGAATGGGTCGTGCATCTGCCGGCCCGAGGTTCAATGTTCGTGACGATGGCTGCGAATCCGTCGGCGGATGGTTACAGGAAAGGGAAGCTCAGAGCTGGTACGCGTGAGTTCCTGACCCTGAACGGAACCATCGTTGAACGCTTCGTAAATGAAGTCGACGATTTAGATTCTGGCGACGTGGGACGAATCGAACTGGTAACGGCCTTCGTTGGTGTGGCGGAGGAGCTCGAATGAAATACCTGATTACGTTCCTGGTGGGTATGGTGATCGGCGTCGCGGTGTTCGTGCTGCTCCTTTATTACAACCCGTTTGTCGGAAAACCGAGCGTATCGCCACTTGCCGTCTCGGAACTTGATCTGGCTGATTTCTCTTACTCGCTGGTCGCGAGAGATTCAATCGCGTTTACGAATGACGGCGAGTCTCGTGTGCAACCTCACCCGGCCAAAGTCCTCCAGTTATGGGAGCCCGCTGTCAAGAAGACACGAGCGTTTGTCACTGTTCTTACTGACGGTCGCGGACAACCCACCGGGCTTGGCGTGAAATTTTCCTCCGATTCCGAGACAACCAGGTTAATTAATGCTGAGGTGCTGGTCGATAGCGTCTGGCATATTTACGCGCCGAAATACGGCACATTCTTTGTGGATCAGACTGAAAACTTTTGGCCCTACCTGCACGATATCGTGGTACCGGCGCGCTTCAGTGGGGGAGACAGCTGGCGAGGCTCCTGGTACAGGATCACCACCGCAGGGCCTGGCGCACTTGGTATAGCCAGGGTTACGGGAGGCAGCGGTGATTTTGCGGACACTGAAGCCGAGGCAGTTGAATCAATTACCGCAAGCGCCTATTCGGCCATGACGGGACCCGTGGCCATGACCGGTAACCTGACGATCGCGATACCCCGTCAGGAAGAACTACCATAGGAGCTGAATCGCCCGTCAGGACGGGCTCCAACAAAAATAGCGGGATCAACAGCGTATCGTAGGAGCCCGTCCTGACGGGCGACAGCGAGGCTGGCAGGAACGACAACGTATCGTAGGAGCCCGTCCTGACGGGCGACAGCGAGGCTGGCAGGAACGACAACGTATCGTAGGAGCCCGTCCCGACGGGCGATTCAACGCATCGCTATTAATCAGTCGACCATATCCTTTAACTCAACGTCCGAATCCGCAAGCAACGCGGGATCAATAACCGCGTGGTCCGCGATCAGTTTTTTCGACTGCATGAAATCCTTTGGCCGGTTGATGGCGTCCACTGCGATTAATCTGCCGTCGTTGAGATACAGACAGGAGAATGAACGGTTGGCAGGGTCGCCGCGAATAATTGTCTGATCATAGTCCTGAGACAGACCCGCGATTTGCAGTTTCAGGTCGTATTGGTCTGACCAGAACCACGGTACCTGCGCGTATCGCTGATCCTCGCCGCAAATATTTGCGGCCGCCGTTTTTGCCTGCTCCAGCGCATTGTGAACGGACTCAAGTCTTACCTTGCGGCCAAGCAGGTCATTAGGGTGGCAGGTACAGTCTCCAACGGCGTAAATATCCGGGTCGGAAGTAGTGCAGTGGTCATTAACGAGGATGCCGTTACTTACCTCGAGCCCCGCATCGGCAGCCAGCCTGGTATTCGGCACGACGCCAATCCCGATGACAACCAGGTCGGCCGGAATCTGCGTGCCGTCGGCAAGATCAACCGCATTCACATGGCTGTCTCCCGAAAATCCCGCGATGCCGGTCGACAAGCGCAGCTTTACGCTATGGTCCGCATGCTCTTTCTGATAGAACTCCGATACCTGCGTTGATACCACACGACTCATGACCCGGTCCAGCATCTCCACGACAGTGACATCGAGACCAAGCTGCGCGGCAACGGCGGCGACTTCCAGGCCGATATAACCTGCGCCGACAATAACCAGCCGGCGGCCCGGCCCAAAATCCTCTCGAATCTTGTCGACATCCGAAATTGTGCGAAGGTAATGAACGCCGGCAAGTTCAATGCCTGGCAAATCAATGTGCCGCGCGTGTGCGCCGAGCGATATCACGAGTTTATCGTACGGGAACTCGTGGCCGTCAATTGACCGAACAACTTTTGTCGCACGATCAATCCTGTCAATCGTCGTATTGAGATGAACTTCGATATTCGGCTCATCATAGAAATTGTCGGCCTTGAAGTGCAAACGTTCGGCTGGTAGTTCGCCCGCCAGGTACTTCTTTGACAACGGCGGACGCTGATAAGGAAGGTAAGGTTCCTCTCCGATCAGGCAAATGCTGCCGTCAAATTTCTTCAGTCTAAGTGTTGCGACGACCTGCCCGGCGGCATGCCCCGCGCCCGCGATCACGATCCTGTCAGTCATTTGGTTTCTGTGCAGTCTGGTTGCTCTTCACATGGCACTGATGCCACCGTCGATTTTAATTTCCGATCCCGTTACGAACTGCGACTCGTCTGATGCCAGATAAAGCACAGCATAAGCGACATCATCCGGCTTGCCGACACGTCCCAGCGGTATCTGCCTGCCAAGTTTTTCAAGGGCTGCCGCTCTGTCCTGCCCGCCGGCAAGTCCGTCAAGTATAGGTGTATCGATGAATACCGGGTGCACCGAATTACAACGGATGTTGTTTCGGGCATGCGCACAATGCAGTGCGACCGACTTGGACAGGTGCCGGACGGCTGCTTTTGCGGAATTGTATGCTGCCAGATTGTGTCCGGCGATGATGCCGGAAATGGATGACACATTAACAATGGATCCGGCATCGCTCTTTGCCATCAATGGAATTCCATACTTGCAGCCAAGGAATACACTGTCGAGATCGACAGCATGTACATGGCGCCAGTTTTCGTATGTTTCGTCTTCGACGCTAGCGATCGACCCGATACCTGCATTGTTCACGAGGATATCTAGTCGGCCGAACCGCTCGCTGATGGCATCGATCGTTTGCTGCCACGCGGCCTCACTGCTGACGTCCTGCTCCCATGCGATTGCCTTGTCCGAACCGTCGGCATTGATTTCTTTGGCCTTTTGGAGAACACCCTGAGTATTGATGTCGGTCATGACAACGCTCGCACCTTCTCGCGCGAGAAGCTCGGTAATTGCGGCCCCGAGCCCCTGTGCTGCTCCTGTAATCAAAGCGATCTTATTTTCGACGCGGCCCATTTTCTCCGGTCTCCCGCTGGCATTCCGCAAATAGTCTATCGTTGCGTGCTCGGTTATCCTAGTGGTCCAGGTCAGGAGATTGCCGGAAATGAAAGCTAACGCGATACGCATTTATGAATTCGGAGGACCGGACGTTCTCAGCTGGGAGGAAGTCGACGTCCCGGACCCGGGGGAAGGCGAGGCGCAGATCCGGCATACCGCTATTGGCCTGAATTTCATCGATACTTATCATCGTACGGGGCTCTATCCGGCGAACCTGCCTGCCGGTCTGGGCAGCGAAGCCTCCGGCATCGTCGAGGCCGTGGGGCCGGGCGTATCTGACATCGCAGTGGGAGACAGGGTTGTCTATACGGGCAAACCGGCGGATTCCTACTCGGAGATTCGCAACATCCCTGCCTGGCTGCTCGTACCTGTCCCGGACGATATGCCCGACGAGCAGGCAGCGGCAGTTCTGCTGAAAGGCTTGACCGCGTGGTATCTGTTGCACCGCAGTTATCGGGTAAACAAGGGCGACAACATACTTCTCTATGCGGCCGCCGGTGGCGTTGGCTCGCTGGCGAGCCAATGGGCGAAACACGTGGGTGTGACAGTGATCGGTGTCGTCAGTACCGACGAGAAAGCGGAATTGGCGCGGGCAAACGGCTGTGAGCACATCGTCATGTCTGATGACGCCGACATTCCAGGGACGGTCAAGGGCCTGACGGGCGGCGAGGGTGTTGCGGCAGTCTATGATTCGGTCGGCCGCGACACATTCTTTGCGTCCCTCGATTCGTTAAGGCCACACGGTACGATGGTGACGTTCGGTAACTCGTCCGGCCCGGTGGATCCGTTTGCGCCGGCAGAGCTTGCGAAGCGGGGTTCTCTGTATGTTACTCGCCCGATCTTGTTCCATTTCGTGAATACACGGGAAAAGCTGCTGCACGCCTGTGATGAATTGTTCGACGTTGTCGGCAGTGCTGCGGTGAGCGTTAGCATCGGTCAGCGGTATGCACTCAAGGACGCTGCAACGGCGCACCGGGATCTCGAGGCACGTAAGACCACCGGCTCAACCATCTTATTGCCCTAGGGGGTCGAACCACTTATTGCCCTGGGGGGTCGAACCGCAAAGCCGGATTAGCGTTTCGACCCCTTGTTTTACTGAACTGCAGTCAGTGGCCAGAAGATCGGCAGGACGACCATGACGACTACAAAAATTACCAACGTTAATGGCACACCGATTTTCAGATAATCGACAAAACGATAACGGCCCGGGCCCATGACAAGGATGTTCGCCGGGTGGGAAATCGGGCTCGTGAAACTTGCAGACGCTGCCATCGCGATAGCCATCATTGCGGTCTCGGGTTGCAGGCCGAGATCGCCCATTGCGGACAGGGCGATCGGTGACATCAGCACAACCAGCGCGGCAGTCGGAATAATCATCGTCGCCGTCGCCGTCACCACATAGAGGCCCCCGATCACAGCCCAGGGCCCGGCGTCACCGAGGATGTCCATGACCTGAGCGGCAAGATAGGCGGCGGCCCCGGTTTCCTGCATCGCGGTGCCCAGCGGCAGCATGCCGGCAATCAGGAAAATGGCGCGCCAGTCTATGGCGCGGTATGCCTCCTCCATGTTCAGGCAACCGGTGAGTACCATGATGCTGCCGCCGACAACCGCCGCGACGGCGATCGGCGCATGACCGGCCATGACGCTGACAACGACGCCGAGCATGATCAATGCCGCGAGTGGCGCGCGCCGGGTGTCCGGCGGTTTCCGCCCGAGCGGCGTCAGAATCAAAAAATCAGGGTCACTATCGAGCAGCTGCAGTTTTTCGCGGGGGCCAAGCAACAGCAGGGCATCGCCAATCTGAAGACGTTCATCGGCCAAGTCTGTGTCAATAGTTTCTCCTTCACGCCAGATGCCAGCGAGCTCGATGTCATAGCGTTCCCGGAAATTCAGCTCGCCAACTGTTTTGCCTGCAAGCCGGCCGCGAGGGTCGAGCGTCGCATCCATCAAAGTCAGTCTTTCGGACTCGAAGGAGCCGAGTTTTGGCGATACTTTCGTATCGATCTCCAGTTCCTGTAGTCCACGCAGAACATCGAGGTCTTCAGGCTGACCTTCGACCAGCAACAGGTCACCGCCGGTCAGTATTTCATCGCCGCGCGGCATGACATGCAGTTTCCCGTCGCGAAAAATCGCGACGATACGAAAATCGAATACGTCCGCAAGCCGGCTCTTCTTTAGTGTCACATCGGCGAGCTCGCTGTATTTTGGCAGGCGCACGACAAACATCCGCTCCTCGACCTGGTATTGCTCGGTCAGCTCATCGCCGGAGAGGGGCCGCACTTCGGAGAAATCCTCGAACTTGTCGAGTTCGGCGATCTGCTCTGCCTCGCCCTGCACGAGGATCTGATCGCCAGCACGAATGGGTACGTAGGCGAGATTGGTGAGGCGGTACTTGTCTTTACGATGTATGCCGACGACGCTGACACCGAACCGCGTCCTGAAACCTGCGTGTCTGATGAGCTCGGAAACAAGCGGAGAGTCTTCGGCAATCCGGACTTCGGCATAGAAGATCTTGGATGCGACCATGGACTTGAGCACTGGCGCCTCGCGCTCGATGACAAGGCCGCTCAGTCTTTGCAACTCTGTAAATTGATCGAGTCGCCCCTGCACGAGAATCTGATCACCGGCGCGCAGTACTGTCTGCCGGCTGGGCAGTGTCTCGCTTCGTCCGAATCGGACCAGCGCCAGAATAATCAAACCAGTTGACGCACCGATCCGACTCTCGGCCAACGTCTTGCCGACCAGGACAGAATCTACAGGAACCCGCATCATGAAAGTCCGTTCCTGCAACTTGTAGTGCGAGCGCAGGTTTCGCTGACTGCGGTGTTTGCTTCGCTCTGCCTGGGTTTTTGGCAGCATCAGCCGGCCGATCACCGCGACGAATATGATACCTGTAACCAACACTGCGCCACCTACCGGTGTGAAATCAAACAGCGCAAACGGCTCGTAACCATTTTGTGTCAGTGCCGCGCTGACCAGAAGGTTCGGGGGCGTGCCAATCAAGGTCGTCAGGCCGCCGAGTAAAGTGGCGTAGGCGAGTGGCATCAGGAGCCGTGATACCGGTATCCTCGTCCGCCTGGCGACATCGACGACGACCGGCAACATGAGTGCAGCGACGCCGATGTTGTTCATGAAAGCAGACAGAACGGCGGCCGTGATCATGATTACGATGATCATCGGAATCTCCCGCCGCCCTGCCAGCCGCATTACCTGGCGCCCGATTACATCCGCGATACCGGTGCGTGTAAGTCCCTCGCTGAGAATAAACATCGCCCAGACGGTGATGACAGCGCTGTTACTGAATCCGGCAAATGCCTGTGGGGGTGTCAGGAGGCCGGATACCGCCAGCGTACCGAGCACCAGCAACGCGACGAGATCCATTCTGATGACTTCGCTGACAAACAATATCAGCGACACAGCCAGAATGCCGAGAACAATTGCGATCTCAAGAGTCATTTTCGTGTGCGGTCAGGCGATACTCTTTATTAGTGCATAAAGGGGGACGGACCCCGGTTATTTCGGTATCGCCAACGTCTTTAAACGGATTCCCTGATAAACAGAGTCCGCCCCCATTTATACACTTTTATACACGACGGGATCGAAAAAAGAACAGTGAATTCATGAATATCCACCAACCGCAATGAAATCTGTGATTTCATGGGTGCAGCTTTCAAGGTCAGAAAAAATACCGGAACAGGACGTGGCATCCGAGGGAATGTATCAGGCTCGCATCAAAGGACGTTCGGTTCGGCACCAGGTGCGAGGCGTCGACTATCACGTCACGGAATGGGGCGAACGTCACAATCGCCTGATCGTGTTTCTACATGGCTGGGGCGATGCAGGTTCCACTTTTCAGTTTGTTATCGACGAGCTGAAACAGGATTGGTTCGTCATCGCGCCGGACTGGCGCGGTTTCGGCGAGTCCAGGGCCAATGCGGACTCCTACTGGTTTCCGGATTATCTGGCCGATCTTGATGCAATCCTGCAAATTTACAGCCCGGACGCTGCAGTTCGACTCGTTGGTCACAGCATGGGGGCAAACGTTGCGACTCTGTACGCCGGCGTGATGCCTGAGCGGGTGTCGGCGCTGGTTAATGTCGAAGGATTCGGGCTGCCAGACAGCGATCCGGAGGATGCGCCGGGCCGGTACCGGGAATGGATCGAAGCCGGCCGGTCACGGTCGACGGTTACCAGCTACGAGTCCTTCGAGGAACTCCTGCCGAAAATCATACGACGGAGCCCCGGGCTGGGTAACGAGAGGGCCTTGTTCGTTGCCGACAAGTGGGCAGAGGCCCATGCGGACGGCGTCGTTCGAATCAAAGCGGATCCGGCACACAAACTACCGAATGCCGTGCTCTATCGCCGCCGGGAAGCAGTCGCCTGCTGGAAAAACGTAAAAGCACCGGTTCTGGTCGTGGTTGGCGCCGATACCGACTTTACGGGCAAACTGAAGTCCTGGATCGATCCGGATGCGGTGAGCGACGTGTTCGACAAATCGGAGTCAGTATCGATAGCAGGCGCAGGCCATATGGTTCACTTCGATCAACCCGCGCAGTTCGCTGAGACGATAGAAGGTTTCCTGGCAAATACCTGACAGGCTATTGAAAAACCCTGTTTTCTGCGGTCTGCTCGCCTGTCGGACTTGTAAATCCATCCAGTACTGTATAAAAATACAGATATTTCCCGGAGCGATTATGGGCCACGTGGCGGAACTACAAACGGACTATCTGGAAGCGTTGAACCCGGCACAGCGCCAGGCGGCCACCTGGGGCAAAAAGGCGGCGAACGGATCTTTCGAGGCCCCGCCGCTCCTGGTCATCGCCGGTGCCGGCACCGGCAAGACCATGACCCTGGCGCACCGGGTTGCCCACCTGATCATTCAGGGCGTCAGCCCCGAACGCATCCTCCTCCTGACCTTCACGCGCCGCGCGGCCCTGGAGATGACCCGCCGGGTCGAGTCAATTGTTCGCCAGGCAGTCAGTTCTGTCGACGGTCCACCCGTTTCCCGCAGCATACTGCCGTGGTCAGGCACGTTTCATTCCGTCGCCAACCGACTGCTTCGCCGTTACGCTCATAACCTCGGACTCGATCCCGGGTTTTCGGTGCTCGATCGAGCGGACGCCGCAGATATGCTCGACGTTATCCGGCATGAGCTGCAACTGTCGAAGAAGTCGCGACGCTTTCCGAAGAAAGATACCTGTCTCGCCATCTATTCCCGCTGTGTGAATGCGCAAAAACCTTTACTCGACTCCCTGAATGAAACGTTTCCGTGGTGTGCAGACTGGGAAGAGGAGCTCCGTCAGCTATTTCGTCACTACGTCGAACAAAAACAGGAGAGCCAGGTGCTCGATTACGATGACCTGCTGCTTTACTGGAGCCATCTCGTCGCAGACAAGGAGCTCGCTGCGGAAATCGGCTCATGGTTCGATCATGTGCTCGTTGATGAGTATCAGGACACGAACCTGCTGCAAGCAAATATTCTGCAGGCCATAAGACCGGATGGGTTCGGCCTGACTGTGGTCGGAGATGATGCACAATCGATTTATTCGTTTCGCGCTGCCGATGTCGAAAACATCCTGAGTTTTCCGGATCAATATATTCCGTCGGCAAAGATCATCAGCCTTGAGGAAAACTATCGTTCGACACAAGTAATTCTGGATAGCGCCAACTGCCTGATTGCGGAAAGCGAAAGGCAATACAGAAAGAATTTATTTTCCGCAAAAAAAGGCGGCAGCAAACCGAGCTACGTTACGGTCGAAGACTGTGATGCTGAAGCCGAATTCGTTGTTGAAACCGTTCTCGAGAATCGCGAACAGGGAATGCAACTCAAGGACCAGGCGATACTGTTTCGCGGCGCCCACCATAGCGACCGGCTCGAGCTTGAACTCGTGCGGCGCAATATCCCCTATATAAAGTATGGCGGGCTAAAGTTTCTTGAGGCGAGCCATGTAAAGGACCTGTTATCGATTCTGAAGTGGGCGGAAAATCCGAAGAATCAGATTGCCGCCTTTCGTGTGCTGAAACTCCTGCCAGGCATGGGGCCCGCAAATGCTGCGCGTTGTTTCGACCATTTGAGTGTGGGCGGATATCTTTTTTCAACGCTCGGCGCATTCACACCACCTCAGGCGGCGCGAGAGGACTGGGCGGCCTTTTGTGCCCTTATGGAATCGGTGTCGTGTGCGGAACTGAACGACAACGCATGGCAGTTGCAACTGGGTCAGGCCAGGCGCTGGTATCATCCGCATCTGGAGCGTTTATACGATAGTTTGGAAACGCGCCAGGCGGACCTCGAGCAATTGGAGCAGATCTCGGGCCGGTATCCGACTCGCGAGCGGTTCCTGACGGAGCTTACCTTGGACCCGCCCGCTGCGGTCGGGGACCTGGCGGGTGATCCGCTGCTCGATGAAGACTATCTGGTCCTGTCGACCGCCCACTCTGCGAAAGGACAGGAGTGGGACGCAGTATTCGTGCTCAATGTTTCCGATGGAAATTTCCCGTCCGAATTTTCAACCGGGAAGCCTGCGATGATCGAGGAAGAAAGGCGACTATTGTATGTCGCGATGACCAGGGCCAAACAGGACCTTCAGCTAATAGCACCTTTGCGCTATCACGTGACGCAGCAACACAGAAACGGTGACAAACATGTCTATGGCGCGCGCAGCCGATTCATGACAGACAGTCTGATGCAAACGATGGAAGCAAGGTATCACGGCCGTAACGAAGCATCGTCGAATCGCTTATCACCCCGCAGCAACAAGCAGCTTGATGTGCAAAGCCGCTTGAGGGAAATGTGGTAAGACCTGCGAAGCAAAATCACGCAGTCGGTCAGTGCCAGCCGCCGATAATGGCGCCCATGATGCCGAGCAGGACGACGTTGTAACCCGCATTAATCATAAACAGGCGTAATGAACGTTGTTCGAATAAATAGGTAACGCCGTACGCAGTTGCGAGAAAACCGAGGCCCAATAACAGACCGGTGTACGCACCGCTCAGCCAGGTGCTCTCAGGCCCGATAATCGCGGCCAGCATCATGGCGGCGATGAGTTGCAACACGAACGCACCACCGAAAGTCCTTGGCATATTCGCGTTCTTTGCGTCTTCCTCCGTAAGCCCAACATCCTGCATCCACGCGCCACCGAACAGAACCTTCGCGTACCAGGCGCCGCCAAGTGCAAATGCAGCGGCAGTGGCGGTGATAATAGCCAACCAATTGAAATGGGCGACAGCGTTAGCAAGGTCCATGATGTCTCCTTTATTGGTCTTGTTGCAGGACTCGGGCAGTTTATCAAAGCCGCCGGTCAATATCTGACGTGATGCGGCAATCTGCAGGGTGTTGATTTGGCGGCATTTTTGCGCAAATTCTGCGTATGATTTGCGTGATTGGCGCGCTGTTTCACACAAAAACAACAATCTAGATGATCATCCGCTTTTACGTGAACTTTGTCACAAAGCGAAGGGCCTAATTCATATATATGTGAGGTATCTTTCTCCCCTTGAGAGAGGTGAACAGGACCAATGTCCTCGATAGCAGCAAGAGAAGGTGTCGTTCAGGTTCACGATCTTCGCGACTATTTTCGTGAATCGATCGATACCGTAATTGATAATCAGGGAGTCGATGTCGACCCCCACGCTGCACACTACGTCGTAAATCTGCTCACCTTGTTCGCCCGCTCCGAAGATCTCTACGAAGATCACGGCGAAGCATACGGACTCAAACCACTGGCCCTGATGATGGCGGATGCCGCGGCTGCGTCGAGCGCGGTGGAACGTACGTTCTCCCTTCAGCGTATCGGTGACGTTGCGCTCTTCATCGCGGGATTTTTTGCAGACGGCCTGGCGCATAAACTCGTCGATCTCGACTACTACATCCATATGGGCGGTACGGCCTACGAGTCGCTGTCTGATGAAATTCGCGGCACGGCGCGCGGCCGTGCGCTTGCCGATGTCTATCGTGAGCTGGCACGCAAGTTTCAGATTGTCGTCGATGTGCTCAATGAAGTACGAGATAGTACCCGACGTTCATCCGATATTGATCTCCTGCGAACCTATGAAGTCTGGCTGCGTACAGGCAGCAAACGGGCCGCTGGGTTACTCAGAAAAAACGGTGTTGTTCCCATGCCAAATGCCATGAGTCGCAACAGCCACTGAGGCTCACATGCTTGCCGCCCTGCAGAATTACCTGTGCAATATCTATAGGGTCGAACCGGGCCACGACGTACGTGATTTTCTTGTCACCGACCCGCGCCTTGCAAGAATGCTGGCTGGGGAAGCGCTCATTCCAGATACCGACGAATCAGTTCTGCTTGCACAAGATGACGATGGCATGGCGCTAAGCGTTTATCTGGACAGTCAAATGCTCGAGCGGCTTGAGCGGGATAACCCGCTGCAGACACTGAAGATCTCGGGGCTGAACGACCTGTGGACGGTGCTCGAAGGCATCAGTCACTTCAATTACCTGGTTTGGAGTGCCGGACGGGACAGGTCGGTAACGTTGCTGGAGCTGGAGATGCAGGCGGAAGTCGACAAGTTCGTCAGCACCTGGCTAATGGCACAGGACCAGGATGAATGTAAGTTCGCCAATCGGCTGCACGGCTGGCTATTCGACCGGGTAAGCTTTAAGCCGGAACTGAGCGAAGACCAGCAGGAACGATACAAGACCGCCAATGACTACGCTGCGCGATTTTGTCACGGACTACTAAAAAGATTGCGTGGTGATTGCATCAAAACACTGCACGAACTGCGGTACTTTTATCGCCTGACGCAGACGGAAAAAATAAGCCACATTCACTCTCAGGCTTACGCCAATTATTAAGCTGCATACTTAATAAAAAAGGCGGTGGCAATGCCACCGCCAAGGAACGAAACAAACCGCATAAGGGAATTTAGTTCGTCACGTTTTCTTCATTGGGGGAGAATATTCTGATTTCGTGGACACTGTCAGAACTGTGCAGCATGGTGTGGTCGCCGTGCAGCTCTCTGCCGTCCAGGAACAGTGTTTTCCCGGCATGTCCCGCTGATATCAGCACAGATCTGATCGCTTCTTTCGTCGAGTCATCCAGCGTCTTGCCGCTGATGATCGTTACGTCGTCGGGATTCGCGTCGCCCTTCACTTCGATTCGTTTCATGACTCGAACATCGATGCCCACGTCCCTGTCAGCATCGACCGACACGTACGCCATGTGATCGTCATGCATACCAGGCACCTTGATTTTCTTGCCATCGACATCGAAGACGAAGCCATCGGCCATCCGGGTGACGAGGATCGATTGGCCTGTGCCGTCGACGACGGACCGGGACTCACCTTCCTGTAGTTCATGCAGCTTGAAGCCCATGTCATCGCTGTCGAGTCTGATCACCGTCGGCGCGCTTTCACCATCGTCGACCGCAATCTCGATTTTCATCTGGTGCTCTTCGCCGGCCAGGGCGGCCGCAGCCAGCAACGCCGACGTAATCAGGATCGTTAGAGTATTCAGTCTCATTGTGTGAAATCCCCGGTGTTTTTCTGCATTTGCTTACGTCTTTGATGCCGGGCGGCTCAAAATGGTTGCAAACATTTTGGCATAAGGAGGCCGCTGATGATGCGGCATCGGTTTCATCTGAAACCAATCGCCGCCCCGGCCCGGGCGCGTCCGGCTACGCCAGAAACATCGCGTAGGCTGGGTTGCTGCTCTCTTCCCAGTGAGCGTAACCGAGCTTCGACAGATGAGATTCAAGCTCCTCCGCCTCCTCCGGCGGAACCTGTATGCCGGCAAGGATGCGGCCATAGTCGGAGCCGTGATTCCGATAATGGAACAGGCTGATATTCCAGTCGATGCCGACGGCCTGCAAAAAATCCAGCAGCGCCCCGGGCCGCTCCGGAAACTCGAAGCGGAACAGTCTTTCGTTTTCGAGACCTGTCGCGGGGCCGCCTACCATATGCCGGATATGCAGCTTCGCAACTTCGTTGTCACTCAGGTCTTCGAGCCGATAGCCGAGGGACCTGAGCTTGTCGATGAGTTCCTGCCGTTCGGCATATCCATGATGCAGCTCGACACCGACAAAAATATGCGCCTTACTTGAATTGCTATAGCGGTAGTTAAACTCGGTAATACTCCGTCGGCCAATCGCTTCGCAGAAATTCCGAAAACTTCCCTGCTGCTCGGGAATCTCCACGGCCAGAAGCATTTCACGTTGTTCACCGATCGCGGCGCGTTCGGCTATGTGGCGCAGGCGATCGAAGTTTGTGTTAGCGCCGGAATTGATGACGACAAACGTTTCATTCTGAATTCCGCTATCGGCCAGGTATTTTTTCGCGCCCGCTACAGCCAGTGCGCCGGCCGGCTCGACGATCGAACGCGTGTCCTCGAATATGTCCCTGATAGCGGCACAAACCTGATCGGTATCGACGGTCACAATGTCATCGACCAACTCGTTACAAAGGCGGAAGGTCTCGTCACCTACCCGGCGTACTGCGGCACCGTCTGCGAATATGCCAACGTGATCCAGCACGACGGGCTTGCCGGCCGCAAGCGACTCGCGCATCGCTGCGGAATCATCCGGCTCGACACCGATTATCTGGATCTCGGGATCTACCGCTTTGATGTATGCGGCTATACCGGAGATCAGGCCGCCGCCACCGATCGGCACAAACACCGCGCTGATCTTCTCATCGGTTTGCTCGAGAATTTCCATGCCGATCGTGCCCTGCCCGGCAATGACGTCCGGGTCGTCGAAGGGATGAATGAATGTCAGCTGCTGTTCTTTTTCGAGTTGGCGTGCATGGGCATAGGCGTCGTCGTAGGTATCACCGTGCAACACTACCTCGCCACCCAATGACCTGACCGCTTCGACTTTGATGCTCGGCGTCGTAACGGGCATTACGATAACGGCCCTTATCCCCTTTCGTTTGGCAGCCAATGCCACACCCTGGGCGTGGTTGCCGGCCGAGCCGCAAATTATCCCGGCCGCCAAAGTTTCCTGAGGCAAGGATGTCAGTTTGTTATAAGCGCCACGCAACTTGAAAGAAAAAACCGGCTGCAGGTCTTCGCGTTTCAGGAGGATTCGGTTGCCAAGGCGCGCGGAAAGATTGCTTGCGAGTTCCAACGGAGTCTCGCTCGCCACGTCATACACACTGGCATTCCGGATTCGTGTCAGATAATCGGTCGTATTCATTCGTTCGGTTGTGCCTGGTCCGTATCGCTCTCGTGAAGTGTCGAAGGTTATCGCATACGGGCGGACTTCTGCGAAGATTTTGGAAATTCGCGAACCATTAGCAAAAACGAGGGAGTTCGCCTCGAAATTGATGTGGCGGCGACAGCCCGATTCGTGATTCGATTTGCTTAAGCACCCTCCACAGGAATGCGAACAAAGGAATGTTCGAATGTTGACGGATCAACGGCCAAGGACGCTGGTTGCCGGCGCAGACTCGCCTGAGGTGCATAGCGGGACTCTGCTCAGAAAACAGTCTGTGTCAGCCGCGCGGCACCGACTGCTTGGGCGGGTATGCATACTCACTCCGCCAACAGCGGGTGCCACGCTTCTTGTTGCGTTGTCTTCCCTTATTCTGCTGGGCGTGGTCGTTTATACCGTTGAGGTACCGCAGCGCACACGGGCGATCGGGGTGCTGATGCCTGCGGGCGGCCTTCTCAAGGTCATCGCAAACGGTACCGGGCGAATAACGGAGCTGGCAGTCAAAGAAGGCATGACCGTCCGTGAGGGGCAGGTGCTGTTGCGCATCACAAGTGATCGCAATGCGCCGGGCAGGTCGCCTGTATCCGAATCTCAGGTTCGCTCCATGCAGAAAGAACTCGAACTCATGGAGCGGGCCCAGGCCCGCCAACGGGAACTGAAATCAGGCCGTGTCACTGCGCTGGAGAAACAGATTGCGCTCACACGCAGCCGCGCGGCCAAGGCGCGCATCGAAGTCGAGTTGCAGGCGAGCCATATCGAGCTGCTGGAACAGAGGTATGAACGCATGAACGTCCTGGCCGCGCACGGGGGCCTTGCAGACGAGCTGCTAAGGCAGGAACGATCCGGGATTCTGCATGCGAAAGCGATCAGTGCCGGTCTCGAACGGGACATGCTGCAAATCAGTCAGGAACTTGCTGACTTGCAGGCGAAGCGGGATGAGACCCTGGCAGCGGCCGGACTCGACCAGTTGCAGCACGAAATGAGGCGCGAGCAGCTGCTACGGCAGATCGGCAGGGCAGAAATCGAAGCCGGGCAAGTCGTATTGGCTCCAGCTGCCGGTATTGTGGCGCGACTGAGCGTGAGGGCTGGATCCACCAGTCGTCCCGGCCAGACCTTAATGACGCTGTACAAAGCCGATGGCCGACTCGAGGCATGGCTCTATCTGCCGAGTGACAAAGCCGGACAGCTAAAGGCTGGACAGTCGGTACAACTTCGCCTCGATGCCTATCCGCACGAGATGTTCGGCACCCTGACGGCGATTGTTTCGGAAGTGTCAACGATTGCCCTCCTGGCATCGGACCTGACTGTACCGTTGCCCATCGAAGGCCCGGTGTTTGAAGTCCGGGCATCGATTCGCGACGACCGCATAGACGCACTCGGCTCGTCATGGCCGCTCGCGGTGGGCACCTCGTTTCGGGCGGATGTAATAAAGCGGCGCTACCGTCTGTACCAGTGGTTGCTCCGCGCTTTCTGGAATAACGACGACGACGGCCCCGCTTTTGCCGGCGCGTGACTTCCTGCT
>JAPUKV010000133.1 GCA_027295475.1 Pseudomonadota bacterium | reverse complement strand
CTCGACGCGATTATCAATTTCACGCGCGGCGAGGAAAAAGTAACTGGCGGTACAGATGTTCCGGCGGACCGGATACCACCACTGAATGGCCGCATCGGATTACTGTATGAGCCGAATGAAGTGCTCACTATCGAACCGTTTATCGTCTTTGCCGATTCCCAGACGCGCCTGAGTCCGCGCGATATTCGTGACGTACGTATCGATCCAGCCGGAACCGCCGGATGGATGACAGCCAACTTGCGGGCGTCATGGCTGCCGAATCAAAAATGGCATGTGACAGTGAGCCTGGAAAACCTGCTTGATAAACAGTATCGGCATCATGGATCCGGTATCGACGCCGTCGGTAGAAACTTCACCGTAAGCTTTCAAGTACAGTGGTGACACGCGAAAATCGCCCGTCAGGACGGGCTCCTACAGGAGTTCGGCAACGGTGACTAGGGTAGTGTTGGAGCCCGTCCTGACGGGCGATTTGCGTCGACGCTAAAAGAATTGATGTTGGGGCTCGTCCTTACGGGCGATTTGCGTCGACGCTAAAAGAACTGATGTTGGGGCTCGTCCTTACGGGCGATGATTAAAGGGTCGGACTCGTTGGGTCCGACCCTTTAAATTGCTGTTCATTCATGCTTGTAAATTGTGCCCGCCTTCATCACGAAACTGACTCGTTCCATTGCCGTGATGTCGTCCAACGGATTGCCCGGCACGGCAACGATGTCGGCCTGCTTGTTGGCCCCCAGCGTGCCCTGCGTGGCATCGATCCCCAGGAACTTCGCCGCCACGCTCGTTGCGGACTGAATCGCTTCCATCGGCGGCATGCCGCCCTCGACCATCAAGGCAAATTCCTGGGCATTGTCGCCGTGGGCAGAGACGCCCGAATCCGTGCCGAAGACGATGGGAACACCGGCCTTGTAAGCCTTGGCAAAAGTACTCTTGATCACAGGCCCGATCGCTGCGGCTTTAGGGCGAACCAGGTCCGGGAAGAAGCCATCGATCTCGGACTTCTCGCCAACCCAGACGCCGGCGAGAATGGTCGGCACATAATAAGTGCCCTTCTTCTTCATTAGCTGCATGACTTCCTGGTCCATGAAAGTGCCATGTTCGATCGAGGCGACACCCGCAATCACGGCCCGTTTCATGCCTTCAGTGCCGTGTGCATGTGCGGCAACGCGCAGGCCGTAATCCGCAGCCGTGTTGATCAGTGCGACCAGCTCTTCATCCGTGAATTGTGGGTTCTTTCCACTCTTGGCAACGCTCAGAACACCACCGGTTGCCGTAATCTTGATCCAGTCAGCGCCGTCTTTGTAACGTTGGCGAACGGCCTTACGGACGTCATCGACGCCGTTCACTACTCCCTGCCTGGGACCAGGGTCCCCTGCGATGTGGCTGGCCCAGCCATTGGTCGGGTCGGCATGACCGCCGGTTGTGGCCAGAGATTTGCCGGCTGAAAATACTCTCGGCCCCGGTACGTCACCGTCCTCGATCGCCTTCCTCAGTGCAATCGTGACGTTGAATGCATCGCCGAGATTGCGAACGACGGTGAAACCGGCTTCCAGCGTACGTCTGGCGTATTTCACAGCGTCGATCGCGTAGTCGGCCTCGTTGGTGATAAAACGATTCAGGCGGCTGTCTTCCGTGTACTGACTCGTCAGGTGTACGTGCGTGTCCATCAGGCCCGGCATGACCGTATGATTTTTCAGATCGATCACGGTGTCGTCCGGGCCGGCCGCCACGTAACCGCTCTCAATTGCCTTGATTTGAGAGCCGTCCACGCGAACGGTCATCTCGGTGACCGCATTATCGGACACTCCATCGATCAGGCGGCCGGCGTGAATCAGAGTATCCGCACTCACATTGCCGGCTATCAGCACGATGCCGAGCACAACACCTTCAATAAATTTCATTTGCTGTCATCCATTGGTTAATAGTTCTTTGGGCAGGGTCGGGCATTGTAGCCTGTTGCCCTGATCTGCACGATGCGAATTATCAGGAGAAAAAGCGGCAGACAACGCAGTTTTTTGCTCCGGTTATGAGAAGATGTCGCAAATCCGGCCCGTGCGGGGGACACCCCCGGTGAACAAAATTAAGAAAGGAGTGGCAAATGGCGGGGGCAGAAAATTCCAACGAACAGTGGTCGTCACGACTTGGTTTTCTCCTGGCGGCTGTTGGCTTCGCCGTTGGACTGGGCAATATCTGGCGTTTCCCGTATATCACCGGTCAAAATGGTGGCAGCGCGTTCCTCATTATTTATCTGGTCTGCGCACTTGGCATTGGTCTGCCGCTTTTTATCAGTGAATTGACCATCGGCCGGCGTGGACGAAGCAGTCCGTCCGGCAGCATTCGCGCCGTTGCAGCAGAATCCGGCGCCAGTGCCCGCTGGGGCGCGTTCGGCACGCTGGCGGTATTTTGCGTATTCATCATCTTGTCCTACTACACGGTGTTGTCGGGCTGGACTTTCGATTACTTCGTGCGCGCGGCAAGCGGTGCATTCGAAGGCGTAGACGCCAGGCAATCGAATGCCATGTTCAGCGGATTAATGAGCAATCCGGGGCGCTTGCTGTTCTGGCACACGATCGTCAACCTGATCGTTATTTTTATTGTCAGGCGCGGAGTCCAGGCAGGCATCGAGAAAGCGGTGAAAATACTGATGCCTGCTCTATTCGTGGCGTTGATCATCATGGTTATCTATGGGGCAATTGCCGGCGATATGGCGGCCGCGCTGAAATTCATGCTCGAACCGGATTTCTCCAAGGTCACGGTCAAGACAGTGATGATCGCAATCGGGCAGGCATTCTTCTCTATCGGCATCGGCATGGCAGCCTTGATCACGTTCGGTTCCTATTTGCCGAAGGAAATATCGATTCCACGGTCGGCGACGATCGTTATTCTTGCGGATACCACTGTCGCGCTACTCGCCGGTTTCACAATATTTCCGCTCGTTTTCGCGTTCGGCCTGGAGCCGTCCAGCGGTCCGGGGTTGATCTTCCAGACGTTGCCGCTCGCATTCGGACAAATGCCGGGGGGTCAGCTTTTCGGATCCATATTCTTTATTCTTTTGATTGCCGCGGCACTGTCCTCTTGTATAGGTTGCGCCGAAGCCGTTGTCTCCTGGGTCAATGAACAATGGGGCATCAAACGGAAAAACGGTGTATTGATCGCGGTCGGAGCTGCCTGGGCCGTGGGTATTCTGACAATCATGTCGATGGGTGACTGGTCGGAATTCTATCCGCTGGATTTCATTCCCGCGTTTGCGGGCAAGACGATCTTCGATTCGCTCGATTTTATGGCAGCCAACATTCTGTTATTGATTGGCGGCTTGCTGATCTCTGTTTTTATCGGCTGGGTTGTGCCCAAACACATCAAGCTCGACGAAATCGGTGTGCAGGAAGGACTGTTCTTCACGTTCTGGCGCTTCATGATCCGATTCGTCATACCACCCGTACTACTCATCGTTCTCGTCATGGGGATTATGGAGTAATGAAATCCGCTCGACTCGCTTGCAGATTTTAAGATCACGGAGTTAGGCCCACGTCAGAGTCATATGAGTAAAGTTCAGTGATTCAGATGCTCAGGTGGTTGCTGTTTGACCGCCTGTAGTAGCCGATCGATCACTTCGTCAGTTTGTATCAGGTCCATTACGCCCGGCTCCTCGATTCGTGTCCCCCAGCGCAGATCTTCAGGATTCTTATGCCGAAACTTTTCAGCGGCTTCTGGAAACTTGTCCACACAAAAGTGCAGAAAATTGTACGGCCCGCTGCGAATGGACCAGGTGCACGCATGCAACCCAATGACCAATGTGCCAACCGCATTGGCAAAGTGCGCGGGACCGGAATCAGGTGAGAGTAAGATATCGGCACGCTGTAACAGGGCCAGTAAGTCCTGTAGCGTATCTTTGCCGATCAGATTAACCGTTTTGTTCGTCATCGCCTTTTCTATCTCGATGCCGATGGCTCTCTCATGTTGACTGGGACCACCAATCAACGCCACTCGCATGGCGAGTTGCTCGATGGCGTAATCGGCGACCAGTGCATAGCGTTGCACGGACCAGTTTCGATACGGGTGGCTTGAACAGGGAGAAAGCAACAGGGTCCGCTTTTCTCCGGGCAAATGCTTTGCAGCAAAATCCTTGCTTTCAGTTGTCACCGGTAAATCCCAGATTGGCTCATCCGCATCCAGGCCGAGAGCCCTGGCAAACGATAGATGGCCCTGCACTTGATGTTGCTGTTTCGTAGAGGGTACACGGTGACCGACAAAGAGCTGATGCAGATCGCGTGAGCGCGCCTTGTCCCATCCCAGCCTGACGTCGGCCCTGATGAATGCGGCGGCCAGATTAGCTCTGGCGGAAACCTGCATATGCAGCAGGACGTCGAATCGCTCGCCGCGCAGTTTCCGACCCAGATCCCGGTAACCGCGCCAGCCTGCCTTCTTGTCAAGGGTGACAAAGCGCACGCCCTCCAAACCCGACAGGAGTTCGTGCTCATGTTTACCGCATACCCAGGTGATTTTCGTATCGGGCCAGAATTTTTGAATCGCACGCACGACCGGCACTGCGTGTGTCACGTCGCCTAAAGCAGACAAGCGCAAGATACAGATATTTTTCGGTATAATGTCTGTTCGCAACATCGCAATAATTAATTCAAAACAGACCCAGGCGACTGTTGGAATTCGTCACTGACATGATAATGATGAACCATGCCATAATAACGGCGACTCCGCCCGAGAGAGCGACATGACGCTGGAAGTTTTCGATAGCCAAAGGCTAAGTAATGCCGGGCAGCATGATCTATCGGACGCCTTGGAAGAGGGCAAAATCGTTTATTTTCCCGTGTCGCCCGTTGAACTGCCTGCGCCCGAAGAACTCGTTTTTTTTCGCGAAGAATTACCTAAATTATTGAAGTTAAAGAATATAAGCTATCATCCGGAATCGGGTCGTGTTCGCGGGCTCGATACCGACGATCCGGACATCGCAGATCGGGTACACAGAACTCTGGTCTCTATGAGCGACCACATTGGTGATTTTCTGTCAAAGGTTGCTCCCAGTCTGACTCCGGGCTGGACGGTTGGAACCTGCAGCTTCCGTCCCATGCAGGAAAAAGGGCGAAATCTCAAGCCGCATGCCAGCAACGAATTGGTCCACATCGATGCTGGTGCGTACGGTGCGACCAACGGTGACCGCATCATGCGTTTTTTTATCAATGTTAATCCGATTGAAGACCGGGTCTGGGCAACCAAGGGTGATTTTTCGCAGCTATATTCCCGCTTCGGTGAAGCGGCGAATATCAAACCCACACATGCAAGCAAAACCTATCTGCAGAAGCGCCCGTGGGATCATTTGAGAACGGGACTTCTGAACGGGCTGGCGTCGGCTGGTTTGCCAGAGGCGAAGATCCTTGATTCGTCGCCGTACGATCGCGCAATGCGAAAGTTTCACAATTACATGAAGGACACGCCATCCTTTCAGGAAGACCGAGTTGGACATGAGGAACTCCGATATTCGCCGTTCTCCGCGTGGCTGGTATTCACGGACATGGTCAGTCACGCCAGCCTGTCGGGTCAGTTTGCGTTCGTGCATACCAGCATCGTAAGACTCGGGAACTGCCGCAAACCAGAGCTGGCGCCCTACAATATTCTGCGCCAGAGTGTCGGTCTCTGATCTGATCCGGGCTAGCCCCACAGATGCCGATCCTTCTCAATCAACAGTGTATTGTCGATCGCGTCGGATGCAGGTTCTGAAATTACGGATTCAGGTCTGCGTTTCTGTTAGATGAAGTCAAATCACTGATGCAGATTCTCCACGGGTTCCGTGAATATCCGTGTAAAGACGTCGGTCATGCGAAGTGTAATGTCATCGAGAAACTGATCAACGTCTTCGAGTGCGACAAATGTCCTGTAGCCCTTTTCCAGGAATCTTTGCAGCACCCCGAATCCTGCGAGGCGTGCCGGCGTCCGCATGGCTTTCAGCATCAGGCCGATCATTGGAATGCGGATCACATGATCCAGACTGTGACCGACTTCACCGGTCAGATGAACGAGTTCAAGACACTCATCAAGTCGGCTTGCACGCCGGCAGGCGGAACAATATTCTGCTTCCGAGACGTCCGCGTCGACAGGTATGTCCTTATATAACTCGCGACAAATCGCGAGGTTTATGCCCAGAACGCGGGCGTTGAGCCGCATTGCCGTAGCAACGGTGCGCAATGCCTTGTCCGGCAGCATCTTGCACATGAGCGGGACGACCCGGGCGAGATCGTGGTCGCGTTGATTGATTCCCATCCCGGTCAGATCGGAAACAACAAAATCGACGGCTGCCGCATAGTCCTCGGACGCCCTGAGATCTTCGTAAAACGGCAACATGTAATCGAGCTGCCAGGCGACAAAGCGTTCATACCGTTCCAGGAGTTCGGGATCCCCGAGATACTCCTGGTGTAGCGCGTTGCTGCGAGCGGCATATTCGCGCAGCTCTTTTGCAGCGCTCATATCTCTATTCGCCGCGTATGGTTTGCGCTTTGGCAGCGGAATAGTTCGTCAATTCCGAAACGAGGGATCGTGCCGCTCGACTTTATCTATCATGGCGGCCCAGGCGATCTGGCCACCCTGGCCAGCAGTGGCTTCGGTAACGCTCTTGCGATTTATGCGCGTTATCTCCTCGTCAAGCAGGATCAGTTCCCGGCCGCCCGCCTGGGCGGCAATCTGGATCTGGCAGGACGTCTCCAGGATGTACATGGAAAGCCAGGCGTCCGCGATGCTCGGTCCGGCGACCAGGGTGCCGTGATTGCGCAGAATCATCGAGATTTTATCGCCGAGATCCTGCTGCAGCCGAATCTTCTCATCCGGATTCAGCGCAATGCCTTCATAGTCATGGTAAGCAAGCGAGCCCAGTGCGACAGTTGCCTGCTGTGAGATAGGCAGCAGCCCCTCTTTCTGTGCCGAAACGGCGACGCCGGCTCTCGTGTGTAAATGAATCACGCATTGAGCGTCTTCGCGGACCTCGTGGATGGCGCTATGAATCGTAAAACCCGCCGGGTTGAACGGATACTGCGTGTCGATGATCTTGTTGCCCTCGAGATCCACCTTGATCAGGCTGGATGCCGTCACCGATTCGAAAAGTATGCCGTAAGGATTGATCAGAAAATGGTGTTCGGGGCCCGGAACCCGCGCTGTGATGTGAGTGAACACGAGGTCGTCCCAGCCGTGCATGGCGATCAGGCGGTAGAGAGCGGCCAGGTCCTGCCGTACCCGCCATTCTTCGGTAGAAACCTGCTCCTGAATTGTCTGAAGTGCGGTTGCCATTGGGTTTTCCTCCCGCCTTGTTTTTTCGCTACCTGGCGCCATTTGATGGTATCAGAAGCCGGACGAAAAATAGGGCTGGCAACATTATCGAGAGTGCGAGATCGCCCGTATCGTTGACCACGGTGCGATCATCGTTCGAGAAAGTAGTAATGTAGACGGCAGGACGAAATAAGCAGAGCCGGCGCACATAAAAGCCAGACGATGGCCGCAATAATACGACAATAATCTGATAATAGACCGAGCAGAAACTCAAGAATGCCCAGGCACAAAGACATTACCAAGGCTGTCGAAGCGGCACCCGACGGCCCGACCGTCGGGGCATTTTTTGATTTCGACGGCACCCTGATCGCCGGCTTTTCCGTATTTTCCTTCATTAAGGAGCGGATCAAGCGAGCCGACCTCTCGCCTCGTGAACTGACGGAATTGCTGGCGGCTATGACCAGTTACGGCCTCGGAAGCATTGGCTTCTCCGGCATGATGGTAGCAGCGGCGAAGATGTTGCGCGGCGTTTCTGAAGAGAGCTACGCCGAGTTCGGCGACGAGGTGTACAGAAAGTACCTCGCGAGGCAGATTTATCCCGAAGCGAGGGCTTTGGTGGAGGCCCACTCGAGAAAGGGGCACACCATCGCGATCATTTCGTCGGCAACCAGATACCAAATTGAATCGGCCGCCGCCGATCTCGGCATCGACACCGTTCTGTGCACGGAACTCGTCGTAGAAAACGGCGAGTTCACCGGTGCCGTGGTTAGGCCTACCTGCTGGGGGCAGGGCAAAGTTACGGCCGCCGAAGAGCTTGCGAAAGCACGCGGCGTCAATCTGGATGAGAGCTTTTTCTACACCGACAGTCATGAAGACCTGGCACTGCTCGAGCGAGTCGGCAAACCACAGCCGCTCAACCCGAACGATAAGCTCACCGCGATCTCCGAGAGGCGAGGGTGGTTGATTCGACGCTTTGCCAGCAGGGGCCAGGCTCGCGCAACCGATTACCTGCGCTCGATCGCCGCAACCTGGAGCATTGTGCCGGCGTTTGCTGCGGCCTTGCCGATCTGGGCGTTAACAGGATCTGTTCGCGAGGCGCAGAATTTTGGTGCTTCGCTGTTTGGAGATGTCGCAGCGGCACTCATTGGCCTCAAGTTGAATATTAAAGGCGAGTACCACGTCTGGGAAAATCGGCCCGCAGTCTTCGTTTTCAATCATCAAAGCAAAGCCGACATCATCATCATTGCGAAGCTACTGCGCCGCGACATTGCGGGTGTCGGCAAGAAGGAAATCAAGCACTATCCGCTGATCGGGCAGATACTCGAGTTTGCCGGTGTCGTGTTTATCGACCGGCAAGACAGCGCCAGCGCAATAGAGGCAATGCTGCCGCTGGTCGACGCGATGCGCGATGACGGCAAATCGGTTGTGATAGCGCCGGAAGGCACGCGGACGATCAGCCCGCGACTTGGGCGTTTCAAGAAAGGGGCGTTTCATCTTGCGATGCAGGCCGGTGTCCCGGTGGTGCCCATCGTCATCCACAATGCGATTGACGTTGCGCCCAAAGGTGAATTCATTTTTCGTTCCGCCACTGTCAATATCGAAGTGCTTCCACCCATAGACACGAGCGACTGGCAGGCAAGCACCATAAACAAGCATGTGGCCGAGGTACGCAGCCAGTTTCTGCGCGCCCTGAACCAGATAGAAGAACCTCGGGCGGTACAGAATCCACCGCAGAACGCCGATGAGTCAGCGATCGGGGCCGCAGACGAAGACGAGTCGCCCATAAGAAAATGGAACAACGTAGTGCTGGGCAGCTGGGAATGAGCGTGGCCTGAATGAACATTGCCGAAGTGCATTCGATAGCAAACGGCCAGCCGTTAATATACTTACTCGATGCCGCACACAGTTTCGAGGAGGAACTGCTCAAAGAGTGGTTGCATAAAGAGCGCCCGCTCGGCGCGTTGAATGCGCAGCCGTTCACAGTTCCGATATTGCGTTCAGGAAATTCAGATCGCCTCAGCCATGCGCTGAGCGCGCCGGAAGACACGTTAATCGCGCCGCTTCGGGTAGTCTGGCAGCCCCCGGGCGTCGCGAAAGATGCGCCGAGACTTCGGGACTTGTTGCTCGGCGACCGGCGCAGCCCCGGCAAAATGAGGGCAAGGCTCATCCGGCGCCAACATCCCGAGCGTGTGGCTTACGTCGTGGGGCAGCCCGCAACGATCGTCCAGCTACACAAACGATTCGATCAAACTGCCGCCGGCAACGCGCAAAATGAGCCGGACGGGTTCGTGAGCTTCGTCGAGCGGCAGGCCGGGCTGGTTCTGGATATTGCTGAACGGGGTTTGCAAGGCAGCCGATACAAAGTGCCGAGATTTGTTGCCGAATACTTGCAGGCAAGCAGCAAATTCAATGCGGCCATCGACGAACTTTCCGCCGAACTGGGCAAACCGCGCCGTGAACTGATGCGCGAGGCGCAGACCTATATGCGGGAGATGATCGCGAGGCCATCGACTTTCTGGATTGACGTCATGGGTGCGCTTAATCGCTTCATTTGTACGCAGGGATACGAAGCCGATATCGTCTATGACAAAAAGGACATCGAACGCGTACGAAATCTGGTGCGGGAGAACCCCTCGGTGATCTTATGGACCCATAAGTCCCACGTTGACGGATTCGCAATGAACGCCGTGTGTTTCGATAACGATTTTCCGGCGCCGCACATCCTCGGCGGCATCAACATGGCTTTTGGGGGCTTCGGATTCCTGGGACGTCGTACGGCAACAATATTCATTCGCCGGACGTTCAAGGACAACCCCCTGTACAAGCTGGTACTGCGGCACTACATAGGCTACCTCATGGAGAAACATTTTCCGCTGAGCTGGGCGTTTGAAGGTACGCGATCAAGGGTGGGCAAACTGATGCCACCTCGTTACGGTTTGCTCAAATACGCGCTTGACGCAGCTCGGGAAACGGACGCCAGAAACATTCACATTCTTCCGGTGACGATCAGTTATGACCTGATCACCGATGTCGCGGATTACGCGGCGGAACAGACTGGCACCAAGAAAAAGCCAGAATCCCTGCGCTGGTTCCTGGGTTATCTCAGCCGCCTGCGACAGCCGATGGGCCGGGTCTACATAAATTTCAGTGAACCGGTCGTGTTGGAGAAGGCGCCGCCGGATGACGATCCTATGGCGTTGTCGAAAATCGCCTTTCAGGTTGCTGTCAGTGCCAACGCGGCGACGCCGATTACGCTGCCATCGCTTACCAGCATGGTCCTGCTTGGCGCGACGCCGCAGGCGCTGACTACCGAGGAGCTCAGAGTTGAGGTGCGCGCGCTGATGGACTGGGCGAATCGCAGAAACATTCAGATGACGAGCGACTTCCATCTGCAAAACGCCGATCATCTTCGGGCAATTGCCAGCATCATGATCAACAGCGGTCTGTTTACCCGTTATGCGGAGGGTCCACAGTCCGTGTACGGTATTGCGCCCGATCAACAATTGCAGGCCAGCTATTACCGCAATACCGTTATTCATTATTTCGTCAACAAGGCAATCACGGAACTTGCACTTGCCAAGGCCAGCGATGCATACGACGAACCGGCGGACGAAGTGTTCTGGAAGGAAGCCGAGCGAGTGCGCGATCTTATGAAGTTCGAGTTCTTTTATTCACCGTTGCCACAGTTCAGGGATGAGCTGAAAGGCGAACTCAGCGAAATTGAGACGCAATGGGAGTCGGTTCTGGCGGAAGGCAGCACGGCGATCAGTCAGATGCTGGCAACGGTGCAACCATTTGTGGCTCATGCAACGCTGTTGCATTTCATCGAGGCCTACTCGGTCGTCGCAGACCTGCTCGCGGGTCTTGCCGCGGATGAGACATTCGATGAGCAAGATTGTATGACGCGTGCGACCAAATACGCGCGGCAGCTGTATTTGCAGCGCCGGATCTCGAGCGAGGCGTCAATCAGTGCGTTGCTGTTCGGAAATGCCTATAAACTCATGGAGAATCAAGGTCTGATAGTGGCCGGAGACGATTCCCTGCCGTCCCGGCGCAACTCGATCGCGCTCGAGCTGCGTGATTTGCTGGCAAGGATTCATCGAATCAGGGCGCTGGCGCTGATGGTACGCGGGCAGAAGCTCAAGACCGCAGAGAGCCACGTTGCGCCCGTCGCGCGGGCGAGCAATCAATAGCACATTAGTCATTCGCACGATTCAGAATTCAGGATAGGACAACCAGATGCAACAACTCAGCGCCCAGGATGCACAGTTTCTTTACATGGAGTCGGACGACAACCTGACGCATGTCACGGCTGTCTACATTTACGATCCATCGACCGCCGCAGGCGGCAAGGTTCGCTTCAAAGACATCATTCGTCATGTTGAAAGCCGCCTCAATGCCTCGCCGGTTTTCACGCGCCGGCTCGTTCACGTGCCATTTGAACTCGACTATCCGTACTGGGCCGATGACGAGTTTTTCGATATCGAATTTCATATGCGCCATGGGCGCCTGCCCGAGCCGGGCGACTGGCGGCAGTTTTGCATTCTAATGGCCCGCTACCATTCCCGGCCGATAGCGATGCAACGTCCGCCGTGGGAGATGTATGTGGTGGAAGGGCTGGATAACATCGAAGGGTTCCCGCCCGGCAGTTATGCGATTGCGATCAAGGTCCACCACGCGGCTGTGGACGGTGCATCGGCCATGAAATTTTTCGGCTCCCTCTGCGACATCGATGCCGAGGGCACGCCGGCCTTCGAAGCCGATGCAACAACATTCGAACGTGCTCCCAAACCCACTCTGGTCGAAATGCTCGGCCGAGCAATAATCAACAACGCAACGTCGCCGGTACGGATGTTCGATACGGTTTTGCGGAGCGCCCCGACGCTTTATCAGGCATATCAGAACAAAATTCGGCCGGATGACGACAGCGCCGGCGTGCCGCATACGCGATTCAACGTTACGGTGTCGGCGCACAAGATGTTTGATGCAACGGTATTCGATCTCGCTGACTTCAAGACGATCAGGCAGGCCGTCGACGGCGCCACAATCAATGATGTCGTGCTCGCCGTCTGCAGTGGTGGGCTACGCCGATATCTGCTGCACCATGGCGAATTACCGGACAGGTCTCTGGTGGCCTGGGTGCCGATTAACGCCCGGCCAAGAACGGGCGCTTCGGCCGATCCCGGGAATGGCGGTAACCGGATTACGGCGATGACTACCCGCATTTTTACGGATATCGAAGACCGGCTGGCGCGGCTTCGCAAGATTGTGAAAACGACCAGGAGATCCAAAGAGGCCAAGGCGGGTTTATCAGCTCGCCTGATGACGGATCTCACGCAACATGTGCCGGCGGCTACCCAGGTCCTTGCCGGCCGGCTCGTACTACGGGCCGGGATGGCGCCAATGGTCTGCAACCTGTTCATATCGAATGTGCCCGGACCTCAAACCACCCTTTATATGAACGGCGCGAAAATATTGCATAGTTATGCCATGGCGCCACTGACCAATGGCATGGGCCTTTTTATTGCCACGCCAAGTTACGACGGTCAGATTTCGTTCAGCGTCACATCGACGCGGGAAATCCTGCCCGACGTCGACTTCTTCATGGACTGCCTGCGAGGCGCGTTGGACGACTTGCTTGAGTCTGCCAACGACGCCATTGATGCCGCCGATGCCTCAGCACCGAAGGAAGTAGCGCCGAAGGAAGTAGCACCGCAATGAAGCACGACGAAGGGACGCTCAAGACTCCAGCGGGTGTTTCACTTTACTATCAGAGCTGGCAGCCTTTCGATCGACCGAGAGCGGTGTTGCTGATTGCTCACGGACTCGCGGAGCATTCCGGCCGTTATCAGAACTTTGCCCGATTTTTTGTCGACCGGGGCTACGCTGTCTATGCACTGGACCATCCGGGGCACGGCGAATCTGACGGTGACCGCTGCCATATCCGGCGGTTTTCTCAATTTACGGACGGCGTCGGCTTGCTCCTCGAAAAAGTGCGCGAAGAAATTCCGGATACATTCGTATTCCTGGTCGGCCACAGCATGGGTGGGCTGATCGCGACGTATTTTCTCATTGAGCACCAGTCCGAGTTTGCGGGCTGCATTCTCTCAGGATCTGCAGTGCAGCCTGTTGTAGAACTATCATTTCTGCAACGCCTCACAGTGCAATTGTTCTCCAAATTCTTGCCGAAACTGCGCGTGATGCAACTCGATGCATCGAAAGTCAGCCGCGACCCTGCGGTAGTCGATGGTTATCGTAACGATCCTCTCGTGTTTACAGGGAAGGTCACCGCGCGTCTCTTGCAGCAGCTTTTCAGTGCGATGGCGGGGCTCGAAGAGAAACTCGCCACTATAGAATTACCTATGCTCATTCTTCACGGTGAATGCGACGACATGACGCTTCCTGCGGGCTCAAAAATGTTGCATCAGAAAACAGGCTCGACAGACAAGAAGCTCATCATTTACGAAGGCTTGTATCACGAGATTTTCAATGAGCCGGAGCAGGAAGACGTAATGACCGATATCGCAGACTGGCTGGCGCCGCGCCTCGTGTCCCCGGCGCAGAGCTGATGCCTGAGATCAGACACTCATGAACTGGTTCATCTGGCTGCTGATAGCCGCAGGCATTGCGCTCGTCGGCCTGTATTTCATCTTCCCGGCGCGGCTTGTTGACCTGGTCATCGGACTGGCGCGCAAATGGGGCCGTCTGGCCGCGAAATCTGTCGTTGTGGATGGCGTTACCTGGCCGTACCTGGAGGGCGGTCCGGCGGATGGCGATACAGTCGTTACGCTGCACGGCTTCGGCGGCGACAAGGACAACTGGGTCTTGTATGCCCGTTACTTTACGAAACGCTTTCGGCTCATTGCGCCCGACCTTCCCGGCTTCGGCAAAAATGTCCGCAATCCCGACTGGGACCACGGAGGCGTGGCCCAGACCGAGCGCCTGCACGCGTTTCTCGTCGAACTCGGTGTGGACAGTTTTCATCTCGCCGGTAATTCCATGGGGGGCTATATAGCCCTGCACTATGCGCTGACTTACCCCAATCGACTAAAGACCCTGACGTTGATCGACAATGCGGGAGTTACCAGCAAGCATACGAGCGAACTCGAGCTGGCCGTTAAAGAAGGAACGAATCCGTTGGTTGCATCATCGTTGGATGATTTCGATCGCCTTTTGGATTTCGTCATGTACAAGCGCATCCCATCGCCCAGGTTCATGATGCGGGCAATGCTGGAAGTCCATATCCGGCATTTTGATTTTCTCAATAAAGTTTTCTGGGCGCTCACTGACGAGGTGCTGAAGTATGACCTGACAGAGAGGTTGAGGGATGTAGCAATGCCGACATTGATCATCTGGGGGCGGCATGACAGGCTGATCGACGTCAGCTGCACCGAAGTCATGGCCGCTGCAATCCCCGATAACAAAGTTGTCATACTCGAGGACGTAGGGCATGTGCCAATGATCGAAAGTCCAGGCGTAACCGCTGGCCATCACATCGACCTGATCGCTGGAGTGGAATCTCATGCAGGCGGTGGCTAAGCAATGAATCTCAATGTCGGAATACTGGGAGGCGGCTCCTGGGGAACGACCGTCGCCGCCCTGGTCGCACGAAATACGTCCACTACGCTGTGGGCGCGCGATCCGGCGACCGTCGACGAGGTCAATAAAGACCACACGAACAAGAAATACCTGCCCGATGCAAAGCTCTCCAAAAAGCTTGTCGCGACAGCCGACCTCGCAGAGGCGGTCGCAGGAAAAGACGTCATCGTAATGGGCATTCCGTCGCAAGGGTTTCGCGGCGTGCTTGAACAAGTCAAAGATCACATACGTCCCTGGGTCCCGGTAGTCAGCCTCTCCAAAGGGCTCGAACTCGATACAAGAATGCGCATGACCGAGATAATCGAGGAGGTATTGCCCGGACATCCCGCCGGTGTTCTGACGGGGCCCAATCTGGCAAGGGAAATCATGGCCGGTTACGCTGCGGCGAGCGTGATCGCAATGGCAGACGAAATTATTGTCAAAGAATTACAAAAGACGTTTAACAGCGGGCTGTTTCGCGTCTACACTAATCACGACGTTGTTGGTTGCGAATTGGGCGGTGTGTTGAAGAACATCATCGCGATCGCGGCCGGCATGGGGGACGGCCAGGGCGCCGGGGAGAATACGCGGTCCGCCGTCATCACACGGGGACTTGCCGAAATTACCCGGCTGGGCGTTGCCATGGGTGGAGAATCGCAGACCTTTGCGGGCCTGACAGGCATGGGCGACCTCGTTGCGACTTGTACGAGCACCCAAAGCAGAAATCGCACTGTCGGTTTTGAACTGGGCAAGGGCAGGTCGATAACCGAAATTACCGACGAGATGTACATGGTCGCCGAAGGCGTCAAGAGTGCACCGACTGTCATGGCGCTCGCGGACGAGTACGGCGTGGAGATGCCTATTGCGGCCGAGGTCTTCGAGGTCGTGCAGGAAAGGCGCGGTGCGAGCAAAGCGTTTCGCGGCCTGTTGAGGACCTCGGCCGGAGCCGAGTCGGATCC
>JAPUKV010000132.1 GCA_027295475.1 Pseudomonadota bacterium | reverse complement strand
TTCTTGTCCAGACCGGCCCGGATCAGAAACGCTGCTCGTAGCGCTCCCTGGTTGCCGGAGAGACCACCAAAGAAACCGGACAACAGGCCACCCGCGATAAGGAAACGTGGTGGGAAGGCGAGGGCGGCGATTTTCGGACTCAGTTCCAGAAATGCGAAGCCGATGATCAGGCCGCCAATAGCCAGTTTGATGGCGTGAATCTCGCGCACTTCACCCAATAGCTCATAGCTCGCCACCACAGGCAGGTTGGACAGAAGACTAAGGGCATAGGCGCCGGCGACAGCAGCCAGACCTGCTGCAATGCCGAATCGAATGACAATCTGCCAATTGGCGTGCCGGCCGATCAGGAAGAGCTTGAAAACATTATTCGCGAGATGGACCACGGCCGTTGCAGCGATAGCGACAGGAAGCGGAAACAGGACCGCAAGCACCGGCATCAGCACGGTACCGAGCCCGAACCCGGAGAATAGTGTTAGCCCGGACGCGAATAGTGCGACCAGTGCGACAATGATATATTCGAGCGGCATGGCTCCGTCAGGGACCGGTTAGAATCCTGTCGAGCCCCAATTCAACGAATGCCGCACCCAGCCAGGCCAGCGGCGGAATAATAATAAACAGGATCAGCCGGAAAGCGATCGACAGGTCGATCGGCCACGTGGATGCATGCCTGACGCGATCACGATGTTGCATGAGCAGCTCGATCTGGATCAGTGAATCCGGGTCTGCGACACGCGAGGCATCGGCGACCTGACGGTGCATCTCTTCGATAAATTCCTTTTTACGTGCGAACAGGCGCCGATGCAGCGACAACATCGGCAGGATCAGGAGCGCCGCCCCAGCAGGAAACGCGATGACCCATGCGTTTATGTAGTTGGCCAGCCTGAACTCGGCATCCAGCGCTTGCAATAATGTCAGGACGAGAAGCACTGTGATCCCGAACACGTCGTCAAGGCCGTTACGGGCAAAGGGCTCATATTTACTCGTGTCGTACAGGTCAACCGGAACGACTTTGCCCTGTTTATAAAAGCACAATGCCGTGTGAATCCGGTAAGTCAGCACAAAACCGACCACTGTCCAGAGCAAAACCTGGCCGATAACGAGGCTCTGCACCTGGAAGCCCAGGCCACCGAACGAATTCCGCCATTCAGGTAGCAAGTTGAAGCCGACGCCATAAAGAAATCCAACGATGGCCCCGAGCAACACGGTTCTGCCGGCAATTTTCTGCAGCCAGTCAGCCGGATCGGAAGAAACCAGGTGGCTGGCAACCAGCCTGTCGGCGAAGCGGAGTGACCGCCGCTGCGCGACAACAAGATAAGTAACAAGGAACGCCGGTGTCAGAATCAACAGCAGCACCTGGCCTAACAGCTCTTCTGATGAGGAGTAGGCCGCCGGTACTGATTCGGAAAAAAGCGCGCCGGAAAAGAGGAACAGCGCACTCAACAACAGCAGAACCAGCAGGCCGATGATTTCCGCCGTATACCGTGCCCTGTAAATGAGGAAATCCAGGCCCTTCAATGCCGTGATCTCACTGTTCCTGGTCTGACCTGCCGGTCTGTATGTTTATCGACTCTTGGTTTGCCGCTGGCTGGGCCGTTTGCCCATTCTTCGCTCGTTCAGGCGTAAAACGACTTCATCGACCGCGGCCTTGACGCTTCTTTTGCTCCCCTGGCGCAGACCGGTGATCGGCTTGTCACCCTGGCTGATGACGTAGCGGTACCACTCCCGGTCATCATCGGCCTCCGGCGGTTCGCCCTTGACCAGTTCGATAATCCTGAATGGCTGTGTTTTCCAAAAAGAAGCGTCCGTCGGCGTTGATTTTTCGTCAGTCATCCCCGCACCATACCCCACTGGCGTCTCAATTGCTTTCCCGGCTGCTAGACTATAGCCATGTCCTGATTATCGGCATTGTAGATGACAAGAAAGCTGAAGAACGAGCCGAAACTGCTGAAAGAAGCATTACGCATGGTCATGGATAATGCGGTGAAGCGCCGTATCGTCGAATTCGACGCTACGGATTCCCACAATCTCAAAATAGAATATGCCTACCGGCTGCTGGTTCACGACAAAGAAATCATCCCGCTGCCGCCCGATCAGGTGACTTTGCCCAACATGAAGCATCGCCTGGCCAAGTGGGTCTCGCACAAGTTGCCGGCCGACCACGCATTGCTGAATTAGGCTGGATACAGAAACTCTAACTGGACACAGATATGAACCACGCAATTGAACCGCGTTCAGTCCTTACAACAATCAAGCGATTTCTTGGCGACCCGGCGCCCGCCGGGCGGCGAAACCGCTCCAGGGCAGGCGTTATTGTTTCGATCCTGATAGTGCCCTTGCTGCTCGGCGTCATGGCTTGTTTCGTGCTGCCGGTGCCGATCGGCGATCCAGAAAAGAGCAGGGTTGATCCTGCGATGTCAGGCATCTGGTTGGCAGCCGATGAATCAGAAGGCTGGCTGGTAGCCCTGGAACCATACGACAAGCGTACCTGGCTCGTCACGTGGATGATGCTTGAGACCGCGACTGACGGAGACGACGAAGCAGAAGCCGGGGAAGCCGAAGCAACGAACGATGAGGACACATTGACCAACGACACAGCGATGGCGGATGACGACTCTGAAGCGGCTGATTCGTACCTCGAGCGCCTGCGGGACGGAGTGTACGTGATTGGTAGCGTTTCTTTATACAAAGGCTGGCTGACCACGATCAAGCGTGTGCGTTTTATGGTCTGGCAACCCATGATGGATCTCGACAGTGAACGCGGCATGGATCCGAAGGTTTGGTGGGTGCAGCGCGTTGATTCGGTTACCAAAGAGCATATGGACACGGATTTCATCAATCCCGAATTTGAGGATCTCGGAAAAGTAGAAACTCGTTCGCAGGCTGAAAAACTGATACGGCAACATATCAAGAATCCTGAGCTGTTCGTAAAAGAGGGCGATTTGCCCGATTACCAGCGAGTGCCACAGGAAGACTATGACCTGATCGCCGAGATGCTTGAAGATGCCGGCATCGTCTTATTCCTGGATTGACTTTTGTATTCTCACTTCGGCGATCAGATCTGGATCACGCCCTACGGCCTGATACTGGTCGCAGCACTCGTGTTGTGTTGGCTGTATGCGCGGCGACGTGCGATCGCAGCGGGTCTCGACACATCCCACATCGATCTAGCCGTACCGCTCATATTCATCGTTGCTACGCTCGGGGCGAAGTTGCTGACTTTAGCGAGCCCCGATGACGGCAATATCGTCGGGGAGCTTTATCAAACACACGCCCGGTTTCGCCTTTTCGGCCTGTTGTTCATCGGTTTCCCCATGTTGCTGATTTACAGTCGCCTGGCAAAATTGTCCTTCCGCGGCATGCTGGACGTCTTAGCTTTGCCGGCAGTGCTGTGGCTGGTCATTCTCCGTGTCGGTTGCTTCATGGCCGGCTGCTGTTGGGGCGATCTGACGCATCCGGTTGCCGGCCTTGCCAATATCTCCGACCCTGAGCTTGCTACCCAGGTGCAGACGCTGCCCTGGCTGGCCGGCGACTGGCTCATCACGGTAGTGAGCTTTCCCATCGGCAGCTTTGCCTACCAGCAACACCTTTTATTAGGACTGATCGAGCCAGGTGCTCAATCATCGCTGCCGGTGCACCCGACACAATTGTACGAACTGGTGTTGCTGCTCGGTCTCCTGGCCTGCCTGCACGTTTTCTCAAAGAAGCAACACGCGCCCGGTGTAGTCGCGCTCGTCACGTTGGCCGGCTACTGTGTGCTGCGGTTTTTCATCGAATATTTGCGTGCCGACAATGCACTCGTTTTCGGATCACATACCTTCACGCAAGTGATATGCGTCGCACTGTTGTTGGTAAGTGCGGTGAGCAATAGATTTTTGACGCGGCAGAAAGTTACGGTGCAGGAGGCATCCTGACGGGCGAAGACCTGCTCGCATCTGAAGACACTTGTGCAGGATTTTTACCGGGCTTCGCATGTGCCAATTTCCATTTGCGGTTTGAGACCGTCCTCATCCGGCACTGCCTCCGGGGACACATCGTGATAGCCTTTCAGATAGACGTAGAGAAAGCGCAAAGTTCTTGAGTCCATGCGGAATTCCTCGTCGTCCATGCCGCTGCACAGGAACAGGCCATGAGCAATAGACTCGTTATCGCAAAACGTATTCGTGTTTTCTTTTCCCGCAGCTGAGAAGACCCATTCTGAGGAGCCGGCAAACTCATCGCCCGGTCTGGATCGCCTGACGACATAGCTGTGTTTGACTTTCTTCGAGCTGATGGCGTCCCATTCTTCGTCTACAATGTCGAAGCCGACCAGTTGCTCGACTACGCAAAGATAAGAATCCGGTGCGTTCGCCCATTCACGTACGGACTTGAAGCTTGAGATGACGTCAAAGGTCCTGCTCATTACGGATTGGTCTTTATCGTTTGAATACAGGGAAAACACGATAAACTTGTCGTCGAGCACACGTGCGCCGTGAGTGAAGTAGACGAATGGATCGTTGCCCGGGTTCCTATCGCGCATGCGCGCATAAATACCATGATTTCGATCGGCGAACCTGGTGGCGTTGATCTCACCCTCAACTGAGTTTTCGACATGCTCGGCCATCGTGTATTCGAGATAGCCATCGAGACGCGCAGTGATCAGAGCATCCATTTTCACCGGGTCATCCTGCGCCTCGAAGCCGGCATTCTTGATGCTGATGCTCAGGCTGAACTTTTCCCGGCGGGACGAGAGCTCATAAATGGCTGCGGCCTCCAGGTCGTCATAGCCCTCAACGCCCTTCCATTTCTCTGGCGCCATGAATACCAGCGTACCTATGTCACCGCTGGAAAGTCTTCTTTCAGTCAGGGTTTCGGCGCTGCCCGGGGAACAGACTAACAACAGAGCCGCAAATATCGTCAGATAACGCATAGTGTCTCCGAAGTTCTTGACGGTGGGCCGGCAACATATCTTAGCGGTGGGCCGGCAACCGGCACGTCCTGAGAAGGGGATTGTAACCCTGCGTGGAGGCCAAATTCATAATTTTGTCATGGGGCCTTTCAAACACCCACACAAAATGAAGCCATGTCGCTGGCGGCATGCGTGAAGAAAATCGAGGCGCAACAATACGCGCCAATTCACTATGACGAATGGTTCTATGACAACGTCCAAGCCCGTTGCCAAATTCGACAACGCAACGCTTGATAGAATTCACGCGGGCTAGAAAAGACCACCTATAAACAAACAGTGGGCGTCGATGACTGTGGATACAGTCATTACGCTCACCCGTCCCTGACAGCAACAAAACCAGCTCCCCATTCGTGCGTTGACTGAAAGCGAGTATCGCATCGTATACACTTGCTGCATCGTCGCCTTTGTGCGATGCGTCATCGGTGTATCCGATATCAGGAGAGCATAATGAATAAGATCAATATCTTCGTGGTTGCTGTGCTTGTTGGGGCAATCTCCGTCGCTTGCATGGCACAGGAGGAAGAGGAAGAGCAGGAAGGGCCAATCGCATTTACTTACGCGACCTACCAATATTGCAAACTAAGTGGGCAGGATCGTATGGACGAGATCCTCAAAGAGACGGACGCACCTATCTATGACGAGCTTGTAGAAGAGGGTGCCTTCGCCTCATGGGGTTGGCTGGCACACCATACGGGCGGCAAATGGCGGCGCGTATTTTACTTTCAAAATGAGACTCTCGATGGCCTGCTGGATGCACTGGACGCAATGCAGGCAAAATTCGCTGCGCTGGACGGTGAGGACGAGGGTGCCGACATCTGCTATGCACATGACGACTATATCTGGACGGTTCAACTAACGAGTCAGGCGCCGGGGGAAGGCAGGGCGGATGCCGGCTTGTCCGTGTATTACGTGTGTAACGAAAGCACAGAAGAGCGCGCTGACGAAATCTTCGAGAGCACGTTTGCGCCACTCCTCGATAAGGCCATAGCCGACGGCAAACTCGCTACCTGGGGCTGGTCAGCCCATTTCATCGGCGGCAAGTATCGTCGCCTGCAGACGGTGACCGGCGCCGATCACAAGGCAATACTGGCAGCCCGTGGCGACCTTATAGAGGCGCTTTACGGTGGCGACGAACCGGACCCGGCTGCCGTGGAATTCACTGACATCTGCGGCTCACATTCTGATTACCTGTGGGATATTCAGATGGAAACTCCGTAGCAAAGTTACGCGAATCGGCAGGCGCCCCGCAAGGGGCGCCTTTTTGTTGGAGCCGCCCGACCGTCATGGTTAAATGTTCGGGCTAAAACCTTCACAGAGGAACTCCAGTGACAGAAGTGGGCACAGCCGCAGCCGACATCGACGTCCAGGCAGCCGATCTGTCCTCAAACGAGCTGGAGCTGATCTATGCCGAAAAGAGCGATCTTGCGTATCGCAAGAGACTCGGCCAGTTCTTTACGCCATATTCCGTCGCCTGCTTCATGAGCCAGTGGCTCACTGAGGTGTCTGCCAGTGAACCACAGGTTCTGGATCCCTGCGCCGGCCTGGGCGTATTCGAGCGGGCACTCAGTGCAACAAGCCCGGACTTTGCGAGAAACGCTCGCTTCACGCTCTGGGAAAAAGACGTAGGTCTGGCGCAGGACCTGGCCGCAGTCTGCAAGAGGTTGGCAATCAAGCACGCTGTGACGAGTAGAGATTTCCTGAACGAGCACGCCTGGTCAGCGACTTACGATGCCATCATCGCCAATCCGCCGTATTACAAACACCACTATGTCCAGAATAAAGAAGACATACGTGCCGCAATTTCCTCGAAGGTGGGTGCTCCTTTCAGCGTGCAAACGAATATCTATTGCTGGTTCCTGATCAA
>JAPUKV010000131.1 GCA_027295475.1 Pseudomonadota bacterium | reverse complement strand
CGACAAGATCGAAACCGAGACAGACGACCTGCAGGCAGACCTGAGAGGCTCCTTGTTCGAAATCGAGGACACTCTGGATCCAATCACCGCGATCTTCCTTTACCAGGTGATCGAACTAACAGGCGAGATTGCGGATATGGCTGAGCGCGTTGGCCGCCGCCTGGAGCTCTTGCTCTCCCACTAATCAATATGCCCCTGATAAAAACGCTGGCCTTTAGACCGGAGTTGACTTAATGGAAGCAGAGATTGTCTATGTTGTCCTCGCGGCCATCTTCGGCGTGTTCATGGCCTGGGGAATCGGGGCAAATGACGTCGCAAACGCCATGGCGACGTCGGTTGGCGCAAAAGCACTGACAATCAAGCAGGCAATTTTCGTTGCCGCCGTTTTCGAGTTTCTTGGCGCGGTTCTTGCGGGCGGCGAGGTAACCTCGACGATACGCAAAGGCATCATTGATGCAAGCCTGCTAAGTGGCACGCCGGAGACACTGATATACGGCATGCTTGCGTCGCTGCTGGCTGCGGGCACGTGGTTGTTGATTGCTTCCCGGAACGGATGGCCCGTATCGACCACTCACTCAATCGTCGGCGCAATCGTCGGCTTCGCGGCCGTTGGCGTCGGTATCGACGCTGTTCGCTGGGACAAAGTCGGCACGATCGTGATGAGCTGGGTCGTGTCGCCGTTAATAGCGGGCTTTATTGCATATTTCGTGTACGTAAGCGTGCAGGTCCTCATTCTGAGACAGGAGGATCCTCTTGAGCGCGCGAAGCGCTATGTACCGGTTTATATTTTCCTGGCAGCGTTCACGATTACGCTGATGACAATACTGAAAGGGCTGAAGCATGTCGGCCTGACGATCAGCACTGCGAATGCTTACTTGCTCGCTATTACGATCGCATTGGTCATATCTTCTATCGGTGCGTTTGCGATTCGACGCATCAAACCGGATCCGAAACTGGAAAAAAGACAACATTTTTATACCGTCGAACGCGTATTCGCCGTTTTGATGATCGTTACGGCCTGCTCGATGGCGTTTGCTCATGGCTCAAATGATGTGGCTAACGCGATCGGCCCGCTCGCGGCAGTAATCAGTATCGCTCAGACCGGCGTCGTCGGTGCCAAGTCTGCGATACCGATCTGGGTGCTGGCTCTCGGTGGCGGTGGCATTGTGATCGGACTGGCGACTTATGGCCGGCGTGTGATCGCAACGGTCGGACATAAGATCACACAGTTGACGCCCAGTCGCGGGTTTGCGGCAGAGCTGGCCGCGGCAACGACCATCGTCATCGCATCCGGCACAGGGATCCCTATCTCGACAACGCACACGTTGGTCGGCGCAGTCCTCGGCGTGGGTCTTGCGCGCGGCATCGAGGCCATCGACCTGCGTGTCGTCGGCCGGATCTTTGTGTCCTGGATCGTTACAATTCCCGCTGGTGCGTTCCTCGCGATTGTCTTTTTCTACGTGTTCAGGGCCACGTTGCCGTAACACTTTGGGCCGTTCGATGATGAGAAACCTACGCATTGTTTTGCTGGCAGTCGCTGTTGTTCTGCTGTCTCTGAACCTGTCCGCCCAAACTCAGGGCACCGACGTCATTCGCTACGGGGATGTGCGTCATCCGATTTACGACAAAGAAGGTATGGTTGTTTCGTCGAATATCCTGGCCAGCGAGATTGGCGCACGCGTTCTCGCAGATGGCGGCACAGCCGTCGATGCCGCGGTCGCCGTCGGCTTCGCGCTGGCAGTAGTCCGGCCACGTTCAGGAAATATCGGTGGCGGCGGGTTCATGCTCGTTTATTCTGCCGCTGACGGAAGAACCAAAGCGATCGATTATCGCGAGGTTGCACCGGTTGGTGCGACGCGTGACATGTTCCTCGATACCAACGGCAACGTCGATGTGCAGCGAGCCAGATTCAGCCATCTGTCGGCAGGTGTGCCCGGCACGGTGGCGGGATTGCATCTTGCCCACAGCAAGTACGGCAAGCTGCCATGGGAGCGATTGCTGGCCCCGGCGATCGAACTGGCCAGGAATGGAATCAAGGTCAGCTACGACATGTCTCACGCTTTGCAGAGGACGCGTGACAGGTTTAGCCGCGACATTTCGTCGCTCGAGTATTTCTTCAAAGAGAATGGCGAGGCCTATCTGCCAGGGGAGCGCCTCGTGCAGGCGGATCTTGCCTGGTCGCTCGAACAAATTGCCGAGCACGGTCCGGACGCCTTCTATCACGGCGAGATCGCGAAAAAAATCATCGCTGAAATGAAAAAAGGCGGTGGTCTGATCGACGCAGAATCGCTCGCTACCTATCAGCCGATTGTCCGGGACCCTGTCCGCGGCACCTACCGTGGCTATGACATCGTCTCGATGCCGCCCTCGAGCTCCGGCGGCATACATGTTATCCAGATGCTGAATATTCTCGAGCATTTTCCAGTCAGGGAGTATGGCGCGGAAAGCGCCGATAATGTTCATCTGCTTGTCGAGGTTGCCAAACTCGCCTTTGCAGATCGGAGTAAACACCTTGGAGATGCAGATTTCTACGACGTGCCGAGCAATTGGCTGACGAGCAAAGAGTACGCCAGGGAACTCGCTGCCGGGATCGACATGCATAAGGCGAGGCCCTCCGAGGACATTGCGCCCGGTGTTGCGCCCGAAAAGGAAAGTGTCGATACGACCCATTTTTCGATCATTGATCGCGACGGCAACATGGTTGCCAATACCTATACACTCAATCTGTCTTTCGGTTCCGGCATGAGTGTCGCCGGCGCCGGCTTTATCCTGAACAACGAAATGGATGATTTTTCCTCCAAGCCCGGCACAGCAAATGCCTATGGATTGATCGGCGGGGTGGCGAATTCGATTGAAGCAGGCAAAAGGCCGTTGAGCTCGATGACGCCGACGATGCTGTTCAAGGACGGCCGACCCGTGCTCGCAACGGGCAGCCCGGGCGGCAGCAGGATCATAACGTCGGTACTGCAGATGATCGTGAACGTTATAGACCACGAGATGAATATCAGTGTCGCCTCGAGTGCACCTCGAATGCATCATCAATGGTTGCCGGATGTTATCCAGCTCGAGTCCGGCTTCAGCCCTGATACGATTCGCGAGCTGCAACGCCGCGGCCACACGATCCGGGGTGCCGGATTTACAATCGGCAATGTCCACTCCGTCGCCCGGCAAAACGGGTATTTCGTCGGTGCGGCGGATCCGCGCAGACCCGGTAGTGGCAGTGCCGGCCCAACGACACTACGGGACTAGTGAGGATGTTTTCGAGTCCGGTTTGCGCCTATTTATCAGTAAAAGAACGATCGTTGGAGCCCGTCCCGACGGGCGATCTCCAAACGTCACGGAAGGGAAAGTAATCTTCAAATTGGTATCAGGTTGGTGCGACGCTCCATAGCAATAGCCGGCAACATGGGATCGGGAAAATCCACGCTCGTGGACTTCCTGGCGCGCACCTACGATGTTGCACCGTTTTACGAGCCCAATGAGGAGAATCCGTACCTGCCCGACTTTTACAAAGACATGAAGCGCTGGGCTTTTCGCTCGCAATTGTATTTCCTCAGCAATAAGTTCCGCCTGCACCAGGAGCTGGACCGTACGCCGGGAGTCGTGGCCCTCGACCGCACTATTTTCGAAGACGCCGAAATTTTTGCAACCGCGCTGCACCAGATGAGAAAAATAGACAAACGCGACTGGCAGACGTACTGGAGCTTTTATCAGGCAATTCTGGATGCGATCAAGCCGCCTGATCTGATGATTTATCTTCGCTGTTCGATGCGGACCCTGCGCCAACGCATCAAACTGCGGGGTCGCGCCATGGAGCAGGACGTACCGCTCGCATACCTCAGGCGTCTCGACCGCCTGTACGAGGAATGGATAAGGTCATACAGGATGAGCGAAGTTCTGGTTTTCGAAACGGACAAACTGGATTACATCCACGACCTGATACACAGACTCGATGTCATGGAACGCATTGAGGCTGTGTTGCCGCCGGAGTTGGGGCGACCGGGTTGCAATTGACGGTCGCAGCGCACCGTTGACCACCCCGTCAAGCGCTATCGCCTCTTCTTTTTTGCTCGTTTGCAAACAAGCAAAACGGGACAAGCAACGGCAGATTAATTTGCAGCTCTCTATACGTTATTCCCCAGTATATTTTACGATTGAACGCCGACAGCGGCAGACGAAACAAGTATCATTGGCTCATAACCAGTCCCGTCAGCATCGTCAAAATTAACACCACGATATGAAACAGCCCCGGTCGCATACAGGGTCGTACTACGCCGCCAGCGTCAATGACACAAGCGACTTTGCGCCGCTTACCGGTTCGGTGAATGCGGATGTGTGTGTCATAGGCGCGGGCTTCACCGGAATCTCGACGGCACTGCATCTGGCAGAACGCGGTTACAACGTTCATGTTGTCGAGGCCAACAAGGTCGGATGGGGGGCATCGGGCCGAAACGGCGGCCAGATGATCGGCGGCATCGCCGGCGAGAAAGCCATGCTCGAACATCATGGCCCGGGGATTGCCGGGCTGCTATGGGAAATGCGCTGGGCCGGACACGAGATCATTCGCCAGTGCATACAACAATATGGCATCCGGTGCGACCTGAAGTCGGGCTATCTCGATGTCGCGATCAAGGAACGACATATCCGTGACTTTCACGAAGAGTTTGATTACCTCGAGCAAAACAAATTTCCACACAAAATTCAGTTGCTCTCGAAGGACGAGACCCGTGACCTGATCGGTACAGATGCGTACATCGGCGCGCTGAAAAATATGGGTAACGGGCATTTGCACCCCCTCAACCTTTGCATGGGCGAAGCTCGGGCCGGTG
>JAPUKV010000130.1 GCA_027295475.1 Pseudomonadota bacterium | reverse complement strand
GCGAAAAGAAGACAGCGGGTCAGGGAGTTGAACGCCGACTACGACACAACCCGCGCCGATTTCGAGGCTTTCTTTGACCGGGTCGACAGGCAAATTCGGTGGAACAAGCGACAGGTGTCAGATAAGCACCGTGAATTCCTCGCAATCATGACGCCGGACGAGCGGTCGGCAATATCAAAAACCTATTCCAAAGCAAGGGATGCCGCCATCAGGAACATCCAGGCTATCTGAGCGGGAGAGAATGTCATGTTAATTGCACTTTTTACTATTATGATTCTCGGTGGAAGTTCGTCGGCAGAGCTTGCGTATATTGCCGATACTCGGGACAGCGTTAAAACAGTCATGGTCAAAGACGAGCGGCAAAAAGCAGCGCTCAGTACGCTCAAGGCGATGAAGAAACGAACGAATGCGCGTAACAAGCACGTGAAGCGAGCGTCGAAGGATATTTATAAGGTGCTGCGCCAGGACGTCATAAATACTGCAGATATTGACGTGATCTGGACCGGGTATTTCGCAGAGATCGACCAATACAACCACGATATGCTCGACCTCAGGTGGCAGCTCAAGGAACACGTAAATCGGGAGGAATGGCAGGAAATCTTTGCCGTGGATTAACGAGTTCTAATCGGAAAAAGAAGGTTTTTTTTAAATAAATAAATAGCGTCGTCGGCGGAACAGGCGCTTGGCGAGGGAAATCCGGTATCCCGGTCGCGTTGGTGCAAGCGGGCGAGCAGTCTCGGGTTCGTGTTTCTCTTGCTGACAAATAAAGAACGGCCACCGTCGACTGTTAGGAGGACAAGTGTTTTGAGACAGCTGTCGGTCCAGGGCCTGTTTTTCTGTGTCATTGCGACAGCGCTGGCAGCACTGGGTTCCGCAGCGGTTGCGGCGGAACATCGACTGGTGGTCGAGCTTCGCCCGGACCAGCCGCAAAGTCACCTGGAACAAATCACGGCTGAGGTTTTCGACGCAAAGGCCGAGGTGTCGCCAATGTTCCCGGAGATTGATCCGGGAGACGACCCGTACGCGTTGCGCAATCTCTACACTGTGGGTGCGACTTCAGGCGATGCATCCGAGAGTCCGTGGGACATGGCCTACCTCCTGCGTGACCGAGGTAATTTCTTGCGGGTCGAGCCGGACTTCGAGGATGTGCTGGTCGACCCGACCGCACGCGCGCTGTTTTGCTCGAAAAGTAACGACGATGAGAGTACCGCAGATCCCGCCTGGTCGTTGCTGGCGGTCAATGCCGATCAGGCATGGGAGCTGACACCCCCGGAGAGCGGTCAGCGTTTTGGGGAGGGCGTTCGGGTTTGTCATCTGGACACCGGCTGGACAGAGCATGCAGACCTGGACGCAGCACGTCTCGACCTCGACAACGACTACGATATCCTCGACGAAGATGACAATGCATTGGACCCGTTGAATTACCGCGGCAGCCGGGGCCACGGAACCTCTACTGGCAGCTTGATCGTAAGCTCGGGCGGTATTGACGAAAATGGTGGCACCCTGCCGCCGGGCAAGATCACGGGGATGGCGCCCGAAGCGACACTGGTGCCGATGCGCAGCGTCAAGAGCGTCATTCAATTTCTGGACAGCGATGTGGCCAAGGCGGTGCGGCGCTCGGTCGAGGCAAGCTGTGATGTCATCGCAATGAGTGTCGGGGGAAGGATATTCTTTGGCCTCGAACGAGCGCTCATGGATGCGGTGCGTCATGAGGTGATACCGGTCGCGGCGGCAGGGAATTGCGTCCCCTTTGTAGTGGCCCCGGCAGTCTATGATGCGACGGTGGCTGTTGCAGCGAGCAATGTCCATGCGGTCCCATGGAAAGGGTCGTCGCGCGGTCGCTCGGTAGACATATCGGCTCCCGGGGAACGCGTCCACGTTGCCTGGAAAAAATCGCCCGAAGACTCATCAACCAATACTATTCGCAGCGATGGAACGTCCTATGCCGCAGCCTATGCGGCTGGCGCCGCTGCACTGTGGATCGCGCACCACGGGGAGCAGGCGATTCGTGAAGCCTATGGTTCCGGGACGCGCAAGGACCTGTTCGTCGAGCTTTTGAAGCGCTCAGCCAATACGCCGGACGGTTGGGATTCCAGCAAGTATGGTGCCGGGATTCTCGACGCTGCCGCCCTGTTGAGGAGCCCGCTTGGCACCCCGGACGACACTGCCCGCAGAGCTGTTTCTCCGGTGCCGCATCTTGAGTTGCTGGCACGCGTCACGGGTCGTGACCGGGAGCAATTACGTGCGCATCTGCAGGAACTGTTTGGCGCCGACGACTTTTCCGCAGCAATCGATCGATTTGGTCCGGAGCTGATGCACATCGCGGTACATCAGCCGGAATCCATGCAAAGTATGCTGAACAATCTCGCGAGCGACGCAGGTTCCGGCGCAACGGCCCGGCGTACAGCAAGGCTGGCGCTCAGTCAGCTGGGCTCGAAAACACTGATTCAGTCACTGAGCAGTGCCGAACCTACCGTCGGCCGGCACGATAGCGCTCAGGCCCAGCCGAAGATCACGCAACGCGTGTTGCTCGAAATAGACCGCATGCGAGGCACGCAAGCGGTTTCGACCGAGCAGACTATCCGCGGCAAGCGCGTCTCATTGGCAGAAATATATCGAGCCGCGGGTATTGAGCTGCGCATCGTCGAAGATCAAATCGACATTCCGCACGCAGATTCGATACGCCTTGCAGACCTGCATGCCCTGCTCATTACCAACCGATCGCTAACAGCCGAAGAGGGAGAGTGGCACGTCTACATGCTGGTGGTCTCCGAGGACGAAGACTCGCGCGACACGCTTGGAATCATGTTCGATTTTGGAGAGAACGATGCGAATGATATGCCACGCGAATCATTCGCGGTGTTCGAATCAGCTCACAAGGGTATGCCGGGTGGCGTAATCCGCGAAGTGCTTTTGACTACCGCACACGAACTCGCTCATGTCTTCAATCTGCATCATACGGACTGGGATGGATCGAGTTTTACCCGTCGTGCAACCGTCGAGAGCTATAGCCTTACTGATACGGTCCTGTGGCGGCTCAGCGACGCGAGTATTGAACACTTTCATTCCCACCCCAGTCGCTTGGTGACACCCGGGACCGGCAACTTGCCTTTCGGGCTGATTACACAGAGCCATGCAGGTCGCCATAAGTTGTCACCGCGAGAGAATTATTCCGTCGTGCCGGACGACACGTCGAATCTGAACCGTCGCACCTCAATTGACGCGTCCGCCGCAATGAGGACCAGGTTGGCGCCCGTGAACGACATTAGCACCGAGTCTCCGCTGCGACTCCGGATCGGGACCGCCAAAGAGGTATACCTCGTTGGTGAAGCAGTCTCGCTGGCTGTAGCGGTTGTAAATACCAGCGACACGCCGCAGGAAGTTATTCCATTGCTGTCTCCGGAATACGGCTTCCTGAATGTGCTGATCCGCGGCCCCACCCAGGAGCAGTTCCAGCCGTTCAAACCGCCGGTCCTGAGAGGGGCGCGAATGGCCAGGTTGAGCAGGACTTTGGCGCCCAATGACGTGATGATTGATGATGCGCGCGTATTTTTCAGCTCCGGGGGTTGGACCTTCGCGACGCCGGGCGATTACGAGATTCAGGCGACCTTTCCCGCCGACACAGCCTTCTCGAGTGACATCATCCGGAGCGAAACGCTACTCGTGACGATCGAGCCCCCGACCACCGAACCGACCAAACGGGCCAGCCGGCTGTTATTCGACAAGGGCGGCCTGCGCTTTGGGATCGAGCAAGGTCTTTACTTGTATATGGGTGGCGGCGATCACCTGAGCTATGGTGCGGATCGGCTCCGTCAACTGGTGCATGAATTCCCGCTGGCTGCGCAGGCGGATCCGGCCAAAATCGCGCTGGCCAACGAGGCATTGCGGCCGACGATCGATCAGGCTCGCGGCGGAAGACCCGAGCCTCGTCTCGACGAGGCGCAGCAGTACCTGCGAGGCTTGCAGGAAATGGAGAATGTACCCGGTGTGAGTTTGATGCGTGTGCAGCAACGGTTGGTCAGGGAGCTCGAAGCCGCCGGGCGAGACGCAGAAGCCAGATCATTGCGTGAGGATTTTGCCGACGATCTGCAAAGGAGCAAGGACCTGCAGTTCATCGACCGGGAACTTCTGGAGAGAGGCTTTGAATAGCGTCATGAACCTGTATCGAATCGCTGTTAGCCGGAAGAAATGGACAGTCACCGGGCTGCTGTACTGCCTGTTGCTGGCCGTCAGCGCCTGTCAACCTGACGGCGCCGCGAATAACGAATCTCCAGTCGGCGAAGCAATTGCCGATTCTGCAGGCGTTGCCAATGGCATGACGGAATCAGGAAAGCCGTTTTGTCTTGAACTGGCGAGTGCAAGAGATCGAGTCCTGCTCGGTGAGCCGCTCACGCTTATTGTCAGCTTGCGGAATTGCTCCGACGAAATGCAAAAGGTACGCAATTTGCTCGGGCCCGAATATGGCCTGCTGGGTGTGCAGATCGGACACCGGGAATATGAGCAGGAAAAACTGTATTACCCGGCGGTACACAGAGATGGCCGGGGCAGAAGAGAGGTCGCACTGGCCCCCGGGAAGATGCTCTCGGCGATGGTGCCGGTCTATTTCGGCCGCGGCGGCTGGCAACTTGATACGCCGGGCACTTACACATTCCAGGCGGAGTATTTCGTCGATGAATTGTCACTGACGTCGAACGTCGTCATGGTCAACGTCGAAAACCCGCAACGCGAGGCCGAACTTTCGGCGGCACAAACGTTGATGAGTTCCGGTGCAGCCACTTTTTACTATCTTGGTGGCGGCGACGAAAAAGGCGCTGCCGAACTCCGTGGTCTGGTTGCAGACCTGCCCGATAGTCCGTGGGCGGCGTATGCAAGACTGGGGCTTGCGATGGATTCGGCGAACGACAGGGGCAGCCTGTCCAGGGTGGAGGCATGCCGTGCGCTCGAAACGTCACTCGGCGAAATAGGGCAGGACTGGATAATCGCGTTACGCGGATTTGAAACCCTGTTGAACTGCCTGCGTGAGAGCGGTCTCGAGTCGGAAATTCCTCGCGTCACTGCTGATTTTGTGAGTCGCCATCCCCGTGCCGAAGCGATACTTCGAGCGCGCGGCAGTTGACTGGCTGAGCCGCAGATTTTGCCGTGATTCAGTCTGTTCTCGGACCGCGATGCTGCGCCGAAAGTAATAAGTAGACTACCGGTACGACAAACAGGGTAAACACTGTGCCGAAACTCATACCCCCGGCAACGACCCAGCCAATTTGATGGCGAGCTTCAGCGCCCGCGCCGGTCGCCACTGCAAGTGGCACAGCACCCAATACCATCGCACCCGTCGTCATCAGGATTGGCCGCAGTCGCAGGGAAGCCGATTGCAGCACCGCATCTCGTTTGGCCATGCCTTGTTCGCGCAACTGGTTTGCGAACTCAACGATCAGGATGCCGTGCTTCGATATCAGGCCGACCAGAGTGACCGCGCCGATTTGCGTGTAGATATTCCACGACCCGGTCACTGTCCACCAGCCAAGAACATTCCCCTTGTTCAACATCACCAGGCACAGGAACGCACCGAACATGGCGAGTGGCACAGCCACCAATATGATCAGTGGATCTACAAAGCTTTCGAATTGTGCGGACAGAACAAGATAGATAAAGATCAGCGCCAGCACCATTAGCATCATCGCACCCGATGCAGACTCGCGAAATTCGCGAGATTGCCCGGAAAGATCAAAAAGCGGTTCGGGCGTCACCTCACGCAATGCATTTTCCATCCACTCGAGTGCCTCACCCTGCGAGTAACCGGGTGCCAGTCCGGCACTGATTGTCGCCGCCCGCAATTTATCGAAATGATTCAGCTCTTTCGCGGCAACTGTTTCCGTCACCGTGGCAAGGTTCTGCAATTGGATCATCGTATCGTCGTTGCCGCGAACGAAAATATTACTGAGATCGCCCGGTGTCCGTCGTGAGTCATCATCGATCTGCACGATCACGTCGTATTGCTCGGTACCCATCTTGAAACGCGTGACGTTCCGGCCGCCGAGCATTGTCTCGAGTGTGCGTCCGACAGTGTCGACACTGGCACCTACCACAGCAACTTTTTCCCGATTGATGTCGACCCTCAGCTCTGGCTTGTTGAGTTTGAGATCCGAGTCCGGATTGGTCAGCTGAGAATTCTCGGCCATCTTGGCCAGGAGTTTCGACACTATATCGTCCAAATCTTCCCAGGTGCCGGTCGACTGCACGACAAAACTGACGGGCTGCCCGAAACGAGTCTGCCCGAGCGGAGGCGGCGTAATCGGAAATGCCATGAGACCAGCTATGTCGGAAAATGCCGGAAACAGGCTCTCTGCAATTTGTTGCGCACTGCGTTGACGTTCGTTCCAGGGCTTGAGGCCGATGAACCCGATGGCGTTCGTCACGCCACTGAATCCGACAATCTTGAAAAATCGGTTCTGCTCAGGCACAGCTTCGTAAATGTCCTCCATCTGCTTTGCGTAGCGATCCGTATAGTCGATGGTTGCACCTTCAGGTGCCGTCCCGAAACCGATAATGATGCCCTGGTCCTCGGCCGGCGCGAGTTCATGCGGCAGTGAAAGGAACAGGCCGACCATACCGGCTGCGACGGCTGCTGCCGCACCAATCGTCAGCCAGCGCAATCTGAGCACACGATCGAGCAGGGCGCGATAACCGTGATCGAGTCCCTTGAGAAGCCGTTCGCCAATCTCGAAGAAGCGGCCATGCTTATCTTCATGATGCAGTAGCTTGGAGCACATCATTGGTGACAGGGTAAGCGCCGTAAATCCTGAGACCAGCACCGCGCCTGCGAGCGTCAAAGCGAACTCGATGAACAGCATACCGCTGCGTCCGGTGGCGAAGGCGAACGGCAAGTACACAGCCGCCAGTGTCAGCGTCATCGCAATAATCGCGAAACCGATTTCGGAGCTTCCTTTAAGCGCTGCCTCGAACGGCGGTATACCTTCCTCGATGTGACGGTAGATGTTTTCCAACATCACGATTGCGTCGTCGACGACCAGTCCGATCGCCAGCACTATGGCGAGAAGTGATAGTGTGTTGATCGTGAAGCCAAAAAGATTCATCAGTGCAAACGCGCCAATGAGCGATACCGGGATCGTGACCAACGGTATGATCACGGCACGCCAGTTTCTGAGGAACAGGAAAATTACAAGCATGACGAGGACGACTGCTTCGACCACGGTCACATAAACCTCGTCGATCGATTCCCGGATAAAGACGGTCGAGTCGTAGGCCATCTCGACGCGCATGCCTTCGGGCAGTGTTCGCGTAATTTCCGGCAGCAACACTTTCAATGCGCTCGAGATGTCTAGCGGATTTGCGACCGCCTGTTTGATGACGCCGAGTGGTACGGCATTACGCCTGTTGAAACGCGCACGAAACCGGGCAGAGTCCGCACCCAGTTCGATCCGCGCTACATCGCCGAGTCTGACCAGAAACTCATCCGTTTTCTTCACGATGATCTGTGCAAACTCTTCCGGTTCGCGCAGGTCGGTCTCCGCCAGCACCGTAAACTCACGATCTCGGCTTTCGACACGACCGGCCGGTATTTCAATGTTTTGCGCACGGAGTGCGTTTTCCACATCCTGCGGGGTGAGTTCGAAACCCGCGAGGCGGCCGGGATTGAGCCATATACGCATCGCAAAGCGATTTCCGTAGACATCAGCCTGAGCAACGCCGGGAAGGGTCTGCACGCGGTCCTTCACGAGCCGTGTGGCAATGTCCGCAATCTCCGTCAAATTGTGCCGGTCCGACGAGAACGCGAGATAGATGATTGGCCGTGCGTCGGCTTCCTGCTTCTGCACGATCGGTTCGTCGGCTTCCTCTGGCAGGAATCTTCGTGCCTGCGACACACGGTCTCGAACATCGCTGGCCGCAGCATCGGCATTCCGATCCAGCAGAAAACGCACCGTCACCTGACTCACTTCGGCACGGCTGACGGAACTGATGAAATCGATACCCTCGATTCCCGAGAGCGTATCTTCGATCGGATTGGTGATCTGCGACTCGATGACTTGCGCGTTGGCGCCCGGATAGACGGTAAGGACCGTAACGATCGGGACATCGACGTTCGGGATAAGACGCACCGCGAGCCGCTGGTAACTTATTACCCCGATCAGCAGGATGACAAGGTTCAGTACGGTGGCTAGCACCGGCCTGCGTATGGAAATGCTGGATAGCTGCACGGTGTCGCTAGTCGTCTATGCCGGTCGCCGGAATCGTCTTCACGGCTGCACCGTCAACTATTTTCATCTGGCCCGCAGTCACGATTTCGTCTCCAGCAACGATTCCGGAGATGATCTCGACCTTGCCAGGTTGACGTTCACCCAAGGTGACAACCTTCTGCACCGCCTTACCATTCTCGATGACATAAATTGTTTTCTTCTGGCCAATCGGCCAGATGGCCTGTTCCGGCACCAGCAACGCGTCCGGCTTGACCTCGAGTGTCACGCTGACCTGAGCAAATAACCCTGGCCGTAACCTGAAGTCGGGATTTGGCAAGCGCGCCCGAATCGTCACACTGTGGCCCGTGACTTCGATCTGTGGTGCGATGGCTGTAATAACACCGTTGAATGTTTCACCCGGATAGGCACCCACCGAGACATCTATGTTCTGCCCGGGCTTCAGCTGCGCCAGGAGGGTCTCGGGAACACTGAACTGGACCCGCAATGGATCAAGGCGCACGACACTGACAAGTTCCTGGCCGATGGTTGCGTAATCGCCGATATTGATCAGACGCAGACCGACGAAGCCATCGAAAGGCGCACGAATAATTGTTTTCGACAGGCGTGCCTGCGATGACAGCAATCGGGCAATGCTGACGTTGTAGTTAGCACGGGCCGCATCGAAGTCGGTGGCCGAGATGAGCCTGTCGTCAATCAGTTCCTTGGCCCGGGTGTATGCCGCTTCGCTCTGCTCGGCATTGGCTTTCGCCTCATTGGCTTCCGCGTTCAGCACGGTCGCCTGTATTGAAAACAAGGGCTCACCCTCGACGACCGCCTGTCCGTCTTCGAAATGCAGCTTCAGTATCTGTCCGGGAACTTCCGCACGCAATGTTGCGGAAGCATCGGCAAGCACGATGCCGACGGCTTCGACCGTGGAGCGGAGCATTGACGGTTCGACCACCAGGGATTCAACGGTTACCGTCCGGTCACCCCGTGGCCCGCCCTGCGCCAGCACAGGGCCGGCTAGCAGAACAAGCAGGATCGGCAGGAATCGTGAATAGTGCATGCGTGTCATCGGCCTTCAATTATTACTTGTAAGTATGCTACTCCCGCTCGACACGCGCCAAAGATGCAATGTCCAGGCTGGCGCCTGACCGGGCGCCCAATATACCGAAATTGCAGCAAATATCGACCGCAACGGAACCGGCATTTGCATTTATGCGAGAGGTATCATAACCCGGATTATTTTGCGGAAACCTCAAATTCCCCGGATGTGCCGAGTTCGCTGAGCCTCGCCACTGCGCATGATGGGTCGTGATAAGCCGACCGTCAGTTTTTCGCCCAGGACCTCGCGACGAAACCGGAAAAGTTCGGCGGGCCGACCGCGGCCAACAACGCTGGTTCGCCCGATCGGTTCAACGAGATCGGCGTTGGCAACGAGTCGCCGAAAATTCTGCTTGTGCAGTTCCGCACCACTCAGTGCTTCTGCAACGCGTTGCAGCTGCAGCAAAGTGAACTCACCAGGCAGTAATTCAAACACGACCGGCCTGTATGCGAGCTTGCCTCGCAGGCGCCCGAGCGCGGTAGCCAGAATTCGCCGATGGTCTGATGCCAGTTGTGTGCCCATATCGTCAAACGTCACAAGTTCTGCCGTTTCCAGGGGAGGCGCGGAATTTTTTATTGCAGCCCGCTCATCACGCAGTGCTTCAAGGACAAGGTTGGCCTCGTAAAGTAATTCGAAACGTTCGAGAGACAACACGCTGTCCATGTCAGACGCCGCGCTCTGACCAAAGGTCACATTGACTCGTTCCTGTCGTTGTTTTCGCCGGCTCTGGCTTTGCGGTTCTCTCACCCAGCATGCCAATGCCGGCTTGATATGCTCTTCCACGAAAGCCGGTCGTCCTGAGCGCCAGTCTTCCCACGGCAGGAAGCTGTACCAGTCCCGCCAGTGTGCTTTCTCCTTGTCTACGGCGTCTTCGTGTGTCAGGGCGATGTATGCGATCGATACAACTCTTGGGCCACCCTTGATCTCGCCAGGATCGCGATAACGATTGCCAAATGTATAGAGCTGTTCGACGTAATAAAGGTCCAGGCCGGTCTGGGCCGCCACCCAGCTGCGCAGGCCGCTCTCCAGACTGGGGTGGTTCCGGGGTTCGAACGGGCCGTTCGGCAGCGAAAAGCGTCCCGATCCTGACAACGGATCGACATCTGAGTGCAGCACGCCCGATGCGTCCCTGAGGTTCTGATCGACGATCAGGACGCGTGGCGTGTCGTTGGTTACAGCCACAATGACTGCGATCAGATTGATGATTGTGTCGGCTGAATTCCTGGCCATCGGGGCCGTTCTCGGTAATTGGCTGAATTTGTCTCGAACTACTTGACACACTATATGCTCTCTGTGAGTATAAACAATATGCTCCCACAGAGCATATTAAATGGTCATAGATGTCTCGATTTTGGAGGCCGAAATAAGCAGGTGATCCATGCTAGCCAGTCTTGAATATACGGTAGATCTCGCCGCAACGACCGCGGCTGCCTATGAACGAATCAAGTCAGTGATGCCGGCCATCGAATGGCCAGTGCATGCCCCTTATGTGGCGGCCATCAATGATCTCAAAAAACAGCGCAACGCGGTCGTCCTGGCGCACAACTACCAGACGCCGGAGATTTTTCATTGTGTTGCCGACATCAGCGGTGATTCCCTTGCGCTGGCCAGACGTGCAGCCGAAACCGATGCCGAGGTCATCGTGCTGGCCGGTGTCCATTTCATGGCGGAGACTGCCAAACTTCTCAACCCCGAGAAAATCGTGTTGATTCCCGACGAGCGGGCAGGTTGCTCGCTAGCCGAATCCATCACCGCGGACAATGTCCGGCAACTGCGCCAGAAACATCCTGGCGTGCCTGTCGTTACCTATGTCAATACCTCCGCCGAGGTCAAGGCCGAGTCGGATATCTGTTGTACTTCTGGAAATGCCGTTGCGGTTGTTGAATCGCTCTGTGCCGAGAAGGTCATTTTCATCCCGGATGAATATCTTGCGGCTTACGTGGCACAACAAACTGA
>JAPUKV010000013.1 GCA_027295475.1 Pseudomonadota bacterium | reverse complement strand
AGCTGGGCCCGGCTGTTTAAAATTGCCGGGCCCATCGCCTGCAACATGTGCCTGGGCCGGACTCGACACTAAAGGCGCAGCTGTAATTTTCCCCTTCCATCCGCCCTCCCTGGCAATGGCAACGCTTCGACTACTTCTTTTTGGCCTTCGCTTTTTTCTTGTTTGTCTTCTTGGTCTTCTTTTTCTTGCTTGTTGCTTTTGCAGTCTCAATCGATATCAGCCGCCCCTCGAGTGCTTCGAGTTTTTGTCTCGTTCGGGCGAGCACGGCTTCCTGCACTTCAAATTCCTCGCGTGTGACGAGGTCGAGTTTGCCGAGACCTGCCTGCAGAACAGACTGAAAATTTTTCTCCAGGTCGTCTTTCATCGAACGCAGGCCCTGCGGTACTGATTCGGCCAGGCGTCTGGCGAGTTCGTCAATGGATTCGATTGCCATGCGGCTTTGATACCGCAGTCCGGTAGAAAAGGCCAGCGCTTAATCAGTGCACGGCCTGTCCTTTTGCGCACGCCCTGCCCCGGACTGGGCAGGCACCCAGGTTGATGCACAAATTGACGCAGCACGCCGCTGCCGGTGAAGACCGGTGGGCGGGGTATCCGGTTGTTATTGTTGTGTTTTTCAAAACCGACGCGCAAATTCTCTTGTGCCAGATACGGGAAATGGTTGGCGGGCCTCGGGCCCGCCTTCTCGTGCGAACCATGGCAGCCAACGGCTTGTGACCGTGTTCACAACATCGCTGGAAAGGACATGCTGTAATACGTTATCGTTCAATGTCTTAACAGGTTCAGGCTGGCCGGCGAACAGTATCCAGCGGCCAGCATGTGAGGACGACATGCTTCGCAAAAACGTAATTGCCTTCACCATGATGCTTGCAGTTTTGGCGGCAGGGATGGCGTTCGCGAGCGAAATCTATAAATGGACCGATGAGCAGGGTAACGTCCACTATGGCGATCGCCCGACGGGTGCTGCGTCTGAAGAGCGGCTTGACATCGGCTCGAGGCCTACGGATGCCTCCAGGGTTCAGGCACAAGTCCAGGCAAGTTACGACGCGAGAGCCGCAGCCAAAGAAGCGGCGGCAAACGAGCCGGCTGGACCTTCCCCGGAGGAATTGCAGGCACAGGCCCTGGAGCGCCAGGAAAAATGTGCTACCTATAAGGCCCGCCTGCAAAAGTTCGTCACTTCCCGGCGTCTGTACAAGCAAGACGAAAACGGCGAGCGAGTCTATCTCGACGAAGACGAGACTCAGGCCGCACGTGAACGTGTCGAGAATCAGGTCGCGAAATACTGCAGCTCCTGACACGCAGTCACCTGCATCAGTCATAACCCTTCTGTTCGCGTCCAGTGATCCAACAAGGCTATAGTGATGGGTCCATCAATCCCGTCGCGACTCGCGTTACAATGCCGACATCGTAAGTGAGGAGGACCAGGCTTGGCCTCTCGACCCCCAGACGTCGACAAAGAAACCCAAGCGTATCTACCCGATTTCTGTGCCGCTGGCGCGATTTTCGTTGTTGTGCTTGTATCGGCACTTATCGCAATCGTTCTGACGCTTGCCTCGCACACGACGCCGGGCACATTCCTTACCGAGCTGGCGAAAATGTCGCTGTTTATTCTGTGGCTCGGTTTGCTGGGTGCGGCGATTCTTTGCCAGATCCGCCCGTGGGTCGAGAAATTCGGCCAGACCCAGGCGTTCGTCATCGCTTTTGTGCTGCTCGAATTGCTCAGCCTGGTGCTCGCGGAAATCGCGTTTCAACTGACCGGCATTTTTGGCGAGGCGGTCATTATCAATGACACGCACAGCGGATTTATTCTGCGCACCTTTGCGATCAGTTCAATTATTATCGCGCTCGCGATGCGATACCTGTATATCTCCAGCGAATGGCGTCGCAGCATCGTGCTGGAAGCACAGGCGAGGATAAGCGCACTTCAGGCGCTGATTCGTCCGCACTTTCTTTTCAACAGCATGAATACGATTGCGTCTCTGACACGAAGCGATCCGTCTCGTGCCGAGGAGGCTATCGAGGACCTTGCCGATCTGCTCCGCGCAAATCTTGGTGTCCAAAAAGATCGCACGACGCTGAAAGAAGAGCTCGAGATCGCAGCAATCTATCAACGGATTGAAAAACTGCGTCTGGGCGACCGTCTTAACGTTCACTGGAACATTGGTGAATTGCCTATGCGGGCGCTGATTCCCAGTCTGACCATCCAGCCTTTGCTGGAGAACGCCATCTATCATGGTATCGAGCTGTTGCCCGAAGGCGGCGACGTTACCGTGACTGGCGTACGCAACGAACAGAACCTCGAGATTGAAATGCGCAACCCCGTTGCGGCAGATCGTTCGGGGAAAAAAGTTGGCAACCAGATGGCGCTGGCCAACATCCGGCAAAGGTTCGAACTGGCGTATGGCGGTAAAGCTAGCGTCTCTGTGGAACAAACCGACGACGAATTCAGGGTAAAGCTATGCTTTCCTTATGAAGAGCAGGTGGTGTGAAAATTCTGATCGTCGACGATGAAGCACTGGCGCGAGACAGGTTGAGCCAGATACTCGATGATTCAGATGAATATGATGTCGTCGGGGAAGCGGAAAATGGTGAACAGGCCCTCGAGATTGCGCGCACGTCAGCACCCGATGTGGTGTTGCTGGACATCCGAATGCCCGGCATGAACGGCATCGAAACAGCCCATCATCTCAATTCTTTCGAGTCGCCACCGGCGATAATATTTACGACGGCATACGATGAATATGCGATCGAAGCCTTTGATACGAGGGCCGTTGGCTATTTACTAAAGCCTGTGCGTCGCGAGCGGCTCGACCGGGCACTCGAGCAAGCCGCCCGCCTCACTAACATCACGCTCAGTGAGATTGCAAAGCGATCGGGGATTTCCGACCTCCGCAAGCATGTCTGCGCGCATACGAAGGGAGAATTAAAGCTTATTCCTGTTCGTGATGTTATTTGCTTCCGCGCGGATCAGAAATACGTGCGGGTACAACACCGCAACGGCGAGGACCTCATCGATGATTCTCTCAATCATCTCGAGCAGGAGTTCGCCGACGAATTCGTTCGCATCCACCGCAATGCGCTTGTCGCCGTCCGGCAGATTGACATGCTGAAAAAGACGGCCGACGGTCAGATTCTGGTGACTCTTCGAGAGGGCTCGCAGGACGAAGATAGCGGTCTGATTATCAGCAGGCGGCATGTCGCCAACGTTCGGCGCCGGATCAAGGGTCAGTAGTCGCATGAAGATCCGCATCGCAACGCGCAAAAGTACGCTGGCGTTGTGGCAGGCCAATCACGTCGCGGACGCATTGAGACCATTACCTGAGGTAACGAGCGTCGAACTCGTGCCGCTGACGACCCGTGGCGACGAGGTACTGGACCGCAGCCTGCAGAAGATCGGCGGCAAGGGACTCTTTATAAAAGAACTGGAAGTCGCGATGGAGGCAGGTGATGCGGATATTGCCGTGCACTCGATGAAGGATGTTCCAGCCGACATGCCGGAGGGCTTCTGTATTGCGGCAGTACTGGAGCGCGCAAATCCCGCGGACGCACTGGTCGGCAAGAATCTGAGCGAGCTTGCACAAGGCGCGCGCGTCGGCAGCTCGAGCCTCCGCCGCCAGGCTCAGCTTCTGGCACTGCGGCCCGACGTTCGCGTTCAAGCCCTGCGAGGCAACGTCAATACCAGACTGAAGAAACTCGAAGACGGTCAATACGATGCGATCATACTTGCCTGCGCCGGTCTCGAGCGGCTTGGCCTCGAGGCGCACATCAGTGAGATATTTTCGCCGGACCAGATGTTGCCGGCAGCCGCGCAAGGCGTAATCGGCATTGAATGCCTCGCAGGCCGGACTGAATTGCTGCAGATACTGAAACTGCTCGATCACGCGGCTACAAAAACTGTCGTAACGGCAGAGCGTGCCGTGGCAAAGGAATTGCAGGCAGATTGTCAGTCTCCTGTCGCGACGTTTGGCGAAATCGATGACTCGACCCTGAACCTGAGAGCGATGGTGGCATCTCCTGACGGGCGCAAGATTATCCGCGAACAGGTATCGGGGCCAGCTGACGACCCGGAAACATTGGGCATCAATCTCGCGAACAAGCTGCTCGACATGGGGGCAGGCAAGCTTCTGGCACAAACAGGAACAGACGAATGAACGAGGCCGGACTAAGCGGATTCGTCGTCCTTGTCACGCGGCCCGAACACCAGGCCGACGAACTCGTCGCGGCCATTGAGGACGCGGGCGGAGAAGCGATTCGATTTCCGGTAACCGACATTGAGCCGCAGGATTCCGCCGACGTCAGACGCTGCCTCGAGGCTCTGCCGGCAGCGGATATCACGATATTCATCAGTACGAATGCCGTGATGTATGGCCTGCATTGCGCAGGCTCAGAAGAGACCGCCATCGCTGTGATCGGGCCGGCCACGCAGTCAGCCATCGAGTCAGCCGGGAGGCAGGTCGATATTTTTCCGGCGCAGGGGTATGACAGCGAGCACCTGCTCGCTGCAGCGGAATTGCAGGACGTCTCCGGCAGGATTATCAGGATCATTCGTGGCGACGGTGGCAGGGAACTCCTGGCCGATACGCTGCGTGAGCGTGGGGCAACGGTCGATTATCTGTCGGTTTATCGCCGGCTTACTCGCACATACTCTCCGAAACTTCTTGCCGGACTCGAGCACAGGTGGCGTGATGGGCAGGTGAATTGTGTGATCGCGATGAGCGTTGACTCTCTGGACGGATTGTTTGAGATACTGCCGGCCGGTTGCCGCGACTTGCTCGGGAAAACGCCGCTGGTTACGCCCAGCGCTCGTGTATTACAAGCGGCTTCAGATAAAATCCCCAATGCGAAGGTTTCGCTGGCCGACAGCCCACGAACAGCTGACATGGTGCGGGCGTTGATTGCGTGCCGGCGAGCAGAATCCGGATAGCCCCCGATGACCAGCAAAAATACTCCCAAGCAAAAGAAAAAAGCCGCGGCGACCAGGAAGGGAGCGGCGAAAAAATCGCCTTCCCGGCAGAAGGCCAAAGCTGACGACACGGTAGAAGCCAAAACCGAAGCAGCACCAGGTAGTGTGGCGGAGGCCAGGGCCAAAAAGGCGCCTGTAGAAACGCCGGCCGAAGGGGGGCAGGACAAAGTTCGCCCGCAAGAGGGCGCAAGAGTGCAGCCTCGACCGAAGATGCCGCCCCCTGCGGCTGAACGTCAGCGCCGCGCTGTTACCGGAATCGCGGCCTGGCTCGCTCTTGCTCTCTCCGTCGGCGCACTAACAGGCGCTGCATACCAGGTTTTCGATAACTGGCGTACCAGCAAATCGGTTCAGGACGGCGATGCGGCACTGGCCCGGCTGAACAGAACACTCAACGCCACCCAGGACTCACTCACCAACCTGGAGCAACGGCTCGGCAGTTTGGCTGCGAGGGATATGGCGAGCGTCGGTGAACTCCAGTCTCTGGAACGGAGACTCAACGAACGTCTGCGGGATTTCGAATCGCTGCCGGGGCGGGTTGGCAATCTCGAGGGTTCTATCTCATCTTTACAGGGGATATCCACGGGTGTCCGCGACGCCTGGCTACTGGCAGAAGCTGAGTACTACATGCAGATCGCCAACGCACAACTGCAACTTGCCCACAATCCGCATCTCGCAGGCCTCGCGCTCAGCTTTGCCGACGATCGCCTGCTGCAACTGGCCGACCCGGCTCTGACCGAAATCCGTCGTGCGCTTTCCGATGAGCTGCGGTCAATCGAGGTCATGGAAAGGCCCGATATCGAAGGCGTAACGCTGATGCTGGCAAGCCTTGCCGGTGTCGTCGACTCGCTACCCCTGCGTCAGGAAGTCGGTGTGTCCGATGAAGAAACAGACGAAATCGATCCGAATTTAAGTGGCATTGACCGTGCACTGGCGTCGCTGAAGAGAGCTGTCGGGGCGGTTGTCACGGTTCGGCGAACCGATGAAGCGATGGAGCCGCTGGCAGCACCCGACGCCGTTTATTTTCTGCGGGCAAACCTGGCTTTGCAGTTGCAAGCAGCCAGACTCGCCTTGTTACGCAATGAAAAGGAAATATTCGAGCAGAGTCTTGACGACGCAGCGACCTGGATCGCCCGGTACTACGACACCGAAAGCGCGCCCGTGCAGAGCACGCTTGCAACTATTGCAGAAATTCGAGACGGTTTATTTTCTGTCTCACCACCGGATATTTCGGAGTCGCTGCGCCTCTTGCGACAGCACGTTACTCTGTCCGGATCGGCAACTCCTGCCGTCGCCGAGCCTGACTAAGCCGAGTATTTCACTGACATCGATACGATTTGAATACGGCTATGGATATTCCCCAGTGTTGACACTTTTTACTTTTCACCGGCTGTCGGGTTTGTGGCCGGGTCTCGGACAAACTTCGGGCTAATGAAATTCGGGTTACTTGTTGTAGTGGCGCTGGTGGTCAGCGCACTTGCCGCGCATTTCCTGTTGCGGGATCCCGGCTACGTGGTCATCAACTTCCAAAACTACCTGATAGAAATGTCCGTGCCGATCCTGTTGGCGTTTATCTTCCTTGTCGTTATCGGAGCCTGGCTTCTCGAAAAACTGTTTCGTGCGCCCAGAAAAATCGGCGAGGCGGCGGGCCGCTACAGGATGGGACGTGCCGGCCAGCGATTGACCAAAGGCGTGATCGAAGTTGCGGAGGGCAATTTTGCCAAGGGGGAAAAGCTTCTGGCCCGCGCCGCGCACGTCAGCGACGCGCCTCTGCTCAACTACCTTCAGGCTGCCCGGGCGGCACACTTGCTGGGAAATGACGAACGCCGGGACGACTGGCTCAAGCAGGCTTACGAACAGGCGCCCGAGGCCGCCAACGCAGTCCTGCTGACACAGGCTGAACTGCAGCTTGACCGTGAGCAGTACGAGCAGGCACTGGCCACTCTCAGGCGGCTCGAAGAGAGTTCGCCGAATCACAGCCACGCCCTGGATCTGCTCGGCCGGCTCTATTTCCGGCTCGAGGACTGGAGCCATCTGTCGGATTTATTACCCAAACTACGCAAACGGGGAAGACTCGACGAGTCGACGCTGGATAGGTGGTCAGAGCGCGTCTACATAGAGAAGCTCGACCAGGCAGTTGACGGCGATGCCATTCTGGCCGCGTGGAAGGAAATACCAAAGGGTCTCAAGAATCACCTCCCGCTTCTCGAAGCCTATTACTCCAGTCTCATGCGGACCGGCATGCATGAAAAAGCGGAGAAGGACCTTGTTGCCGACATCAAAAGGGAGTGGAGAGGGCCGCTCGTCCGGCTTTTTGGTATGGTTGAAGGCACCAATGCCACCAAACAGCTTAAAAATGCCGAGAACTGGCTCAAAAACCATGGTGAAGATGCCGATCTTTTACTGACCTCTGCCCGCCTTTGCCTCCGAAACGAGCTTTGGGGCAAAGCCCGAAGTTATCTCGAGACTGTTATCTCGATCCGGCCATCGCCGGAAGCGTATCAGGAGTATGGACGCCTGCTGAACCGTCTCGGCGAGGGCGATGCAGCGGCGGACGCCTATCGCACCGGTCTCGGCATGGTAGCCAGATCACCGCTGCCGGCCATTCCCCATCTGACCCCGGACCCCAGCGACAATTCGTAGCACTTGAAGGTGTCGAACGGTTTAGCTCGGTGGCAATCGAGCGCCGGCGCTCCTGTTGCAATTCTTGCAAGAGACCTGACAGGCGCCAAGTGGCCAGTGCAGCGATTCGTTATGCCGCTGACTCAACTGCGACATCCCATCCCGGAAAAAGCAGTACTGCCGGATGGCATTTCAAGGCCCTTGCCAATACTTTTCCTCTTTCCACGCCCAAACGGATGCGATCGTTTTCAATTGCCGAAATCGTCGACTGCGGGATTCCACAAAGCTCCGCCAGCTCGTTCTGGCTAAGATCCTGCAACTCCCTGAGAATTCGCACCGACTCTCCTGTCGATACCTCGATATGTCGCTTGGCAGGCCTAAAGTCCTTCATTTTTACGTCCTTCGATAGTCATGTGCCGTCAAATCAATGACCATCACATATAGCGCTTCCCTCTGAATCCGATAAACGACCCGATATTGACCTCCAAGCCTGGAAGACCGATGCCCCTTCCATTCACCGCGGAGCGATTCGTCATTGAAGCCACGAATCAGTCGCAGACCGCTGGGTCCAGAGATTTCAACAATATCCTTCCATTTTTCGTATCGTTTCAGGACGTCTTCAGGCAGCTTTCCTATGCGCCGTTGAACGTTCCGATGTTCGAAGATTGTCCACATACTGTTTTTAGTATATATATCATTTTTAGTATGTCAAGGCATCAGGCCCGGGTAGCGGCATGACTAATAATAAAGGGGTCGAACCGTTAAGGGTAATTGACGGTTCGACCCCTTAAATTTCATTGATACCAGCTACGGTTGACTACGGACGCTCTTGAGCCATTTGACCAGCGGCTCCCACTGCTCCCAATCCGGCCAGGCAAGATACTCTGGCAACTCGTGTATACCGAGGCCCCGTGTGTACGCCCGAACATAGTTCTGAGCCTCTCGAAGCGCTGCGAGGTAGGGCACCCTTGCAGCGGCCAGATAATCGTCGAGTTCCTCCCAGATCAGCGTGTACTCCCGGAACCGGTTTGCGACCACCCCGAATATTGCCTCCCTGCGTTCGATCTTGCCGACCGACTTCAACTCCTTAAGAAAGGACTTCGTTGCCTGGATATCGATCGTCGATGGCAGTATTGGCACAACAATTGTCTCGGCATGCCGGACAAGGTCCGTCAGTTCGGGGCCATGCGATCGGGCGGGCGCATCGATGACGACAAAATCGGCGCTGCGCGGTACATGCTTGAGGCCCTCCTCGAAGCTGGCAATCGCCGCAATTGCGGGACGTTTATCCGGCCGTCTGTCGAGCCAGTCCAGGCTCGATCGCTGCGGATCATAATCGGCAAGCGCCACCGCATATCCTTCGTGCGCAAAATAGGCAGCGATATTAGTTGCAAGGGTGCTTTTGCCACAGCCTCCCTTGGCATTCATGACCATTATGTGCCGCATTTTTGTCCCCGGCGTGAATTTGAGGCGTTAGAAGTCTGCACGGCGGAGAGCATCTCTGCCGCGCCACCTGCTGTATTTTTGTTTATGTAAACTACCGGTGCCGAGGACAAAAGTCCATTCACTTTATGCCCCGGGAAAAACCTTGTTCGCACGACCAGGCTGCCGATTATCGTAGCGCCCGGATCGACAATCCATGTTCCGCAAACGTCCTGTTAAACTCCGCGGATGCAGCTCTCATTTCGGAAAATGCACGGCGCCGGCAATGATTTTCTGGTCGTCGATCAACGCAAGGGAGAGCAAGAAATACCAGCGGCCGAAGATATCCGGCGCCTCGCTGACCGCCGCACGGGGGTCGGCTTCGATCAGCTCATGTGGATTGGCCCGCCCCGCGACGCCGACAGCCTTGCGTATTACCGTGTGTTCAACGCGGACGGCAGTGAAGTCGAGCAGTGCGGCAACGGCGTTCGTTGCGTTGCCTGGGTGATCTCTCGCGACCCCGGGCAGAAAAGCGACTTTACGCTTGGCAGCCCGGCCGGTCCGGTCCCGGTACGAATTCTCGGTGAGAACTCAGTGGCCGTGTGCATGGGACAGCCGGAACTCGAACCGGCCAAAGTTCCGTTCATTGCCGATGAAAGGGCAGCTGTGTACCCGTTGCAGGCCGGCGGAGATGCCTTGAGCGTGTCGGTCCTTTCGATGGGCAATCCGCATTGTGTATTGGAGGTGGACCGGATCGACGAAGCCGACATTCAAACTCTCGGCCCACTCATCGAGACCCACAAAAGATTTCCGCGCCACACAAATGTCGGCTTCATGGCTATCAGGAATCGCAGCCAGATTGACCTCCGTGTGCATGAGCGTGGCGTAGGGGAAACGATGGCTTGCGGCACCGGCGCCTGTGCTGCGGTCGTGGCGGGCCGCATTCTCGACAAGCTGGACGAAGACGTGGAGGTAAGCCTGCCCGGTGGCCAACTCATGGTAAGCTGGCCGGGAAAGTCGGCGGCGGTCTGGCTATCCGGCAACGCAGAATTAAGCTACGAAGGAATCCTGGATTTATGAGTACACAGCGAAAACCGGAGTTCGTTGAAGAAGATCTGTCGGAAGACGCCGTACATGACTATCTGGAGGCAAATCCGGATTTTTTCGAGCGGTACAGCGAATTGCTGAGTTCCTTGCGCCTGCCGCATGTCTCGGGCAACGCAATTTCGCTCGTCGAACGCCAGGTTTCGGTTCTTCGGCAAAAAGACCTGAAGCTGGAGCGTAAGCTCAAGGAACTCATCGACGTCGCGCGGGAAAATGATGCGCTTGGCGCGAAGATGCATCAGCTGACCCTCCGACTGATGGCAGCTAAAGACTTTGGCGAGACACTGGGGGTAATCGAGACCGCGCTTCGCGCAGGATTTGATGCCGACCTGTCGATCCTCGTGGTGTTTGGCGACCCGAAAATATTCGCCGACGTAACACTCGGCCGCTTCTTCAAGCCGATCGAGCGGGAGTCTGATTCACTCAAACCTTTTGCAACCTTTCTGAAAGGTAACAGCCCGCGCTGCGGTCAGGTCCGGGACTCCCAGAGGGATTTTCTCTTTGGCCAGGAAACGGATGAGGTCGGCTCTGTGGCACTCGTGCCCCTTGGCAAGAAATCAGAAATAGGCTTCCTTGCGATCGGCAGCGCAGACGCAAACCGTTTTCACCCCGGTATGAGCATGGATTTCCTGTCACGGCTTGGCGATCTTGTCGCGGAGTCGCTGAAGCGCTTCTAGCAAAGACGACACCGGCAGGCCCGGCCCCATGAAGCAAATCGAATATGACTGGATAGATAAATTTATCCGGCATCTCGAGTTCGAGCGCCGCTTGTCCGGCCTGACCTGCAAACACTATCGACGAGATCTCAAAGCCCTTGCTGAGTATTGCGATCAATATGACCTGTCCGGCTGGAATAATCTCGATAATGAGCACGTCCGTTCGTTTGCTGCCGCTTGTTACCGCAAAGGACTGAGCGCGCGCAGCATTCAACGTCGCTTGTCGGCGGCACGTACTTTTTACCGGTACCTAAGCCGTGAAAAGCACGTAAAAAAGAACCCCGTGGTTGCGGTCCGCGCACCGAAAGCAGCCAAACGCCTGCCCGGGAACCTGGACGTCGATCAAATGGCAAAGCTTGTGCAGATTACGGGAGACGGGCCGATCGTCGCCCGCGACCGTGCAATTCTGGAGCTCCTGTATTCATCCGGTCTCAGGCTTGCCGAACTGACCGGCCTCGATCTCGGCGATGTCGATCTCGCGGACCAGACAGTTCGCGTCACCGGCAAAGGCAGCAAAGACAGGATTGTCCCGGTAGGACGTCATGCGCGCCGGGCCGTATCCGATTGGCTCAAACTGCGCGAGCAGTTTGCCCCGGGCGAAGAAAGGGCCTTGTTTGTCAGCAAGCAGGGAAATCGCCTGAGCGGCCGCTCGGTACAGTCCCGGGTCAGCTACTGGGCACGACGGCAGGGCATCGATGTGAGGGTTTATCCGCACCTGTTCCGGCACTCCTTCGCCACGCATCTGCTTGAATCGAGCCACGATCTGCGCGGTGTCCAGGAGCTGCTGGGCCACGCAAATATAGGCACGACCCAGGTATATACGCACCTTGACTTCCAGCACCTTGCCCAGATATACGACAAGACTCATCCACGGGCGCGAAGAAAGGCAGACGACAAAGCCTGATATTTATTAAATCGCCCGTCAGGACGGGCTCCCACAGATACCAGTTGACGCATCGTAGGAGCCCGTCCTGACGGGCGATCCAACAGGTAGGATAATTGACAATGGAACAGTTTCGAGGGACAACAATCGTCTCAGTGCGACGTGACGGTGCCGTAGCCGTTGGCGGCGACGGCCAGGTCAGCATGGGCAACACCATCATGAAAGGTAATGCCCGTAAGGTACGCCAGCTCGCGGGCGGCCGGATCATTGCTGGATTCGCCGGCGGCACGGCCGATGCCTTCACGCTGTTTGAACTCTTCGAGAGCAAACTGGAGCAGTACGGAAATCTCACCCGGGCGGCCATCGAGCTCGCCAAGGACTGGCGTACTGACCGCAGGCTGCGGCGCCTCGAGGCACTTCTCTGCGTCGCGGACAAGGAGAACTCGTTCATCGTCTCCGGCATCGGTGACGTGATCGAGCCCGAACACGATCTCATGGCGATCGGCTCCGGCGGGCCATACGCACAGGCAGCAGCGCTTGCCCTTTTACAACACACCAAGCTCGATGCCCGCAGCATTGTCGAGGAGTCGCTGAAAATCGCGGGCGATATCTGCGTTTTCACGAACCACAACATCGAAATCGAGGAACTGCCCGAAAAATCATGAACCGATAGCCGCCGGCCCCAATTGGTAAGAACCGAATGTCACAAATGACCCCCAGAGAAATCGTCCAGGAACTGGACAAACACATCGTTGGCCAGGACGAGGCCAAACGCGCAGTCGCTATCGCTCTCAGAAACCGCTGGCGCCGCGTGCTGGTGGACGAACCGCTGCGCAGTGAAATAACGCCCAAGAATATTCTGATGATTGGCCCGACCGGCGTCGGTAAAACAGAGATATCCCGGCGGCTCGCGAAACTCGCGAAAGCCCCATTTATCAAAGTAGAAGCGACCAAGTTTACTGAGGTCGGCTATGTTGGCCGCGAGGTCGACAGCATCATCCGCGATCTCATGGATGTTTCGGTCAAGCTGACGCGCGAAGAAGCGATGGCCAAAGTAAGCCACCGTGCCGAGGACGCTGCCGAGGAAAGAGTTCTCGATGCCCTGTTACCGAGACCCGCTAGCAGCGTTGGATTTACCGCCGAAGGTAACGATGCACATGACAACAGCGACACTCGACAGAAGTTCCGCAAGATGCTTCGTGAGGGCAAGCTCGACGACAAGGAAATAGAGATCGACATTCAGACAATGGCGATGGGTGTCGAAATAATGGCGCCGCCGGGAATGGAAGAGATGACGAGCCAGCTTCAAGGCATGTTTCAGAATCTGTCGGGCGGACGGCAGAGGACGAAGAAACTCAAGGTCACGGCCGCATTGAAGCTTCTGACGGACGAGGAAGCCGCAAAAATGCTCGATGAGGAAGAGATCAAGTCGCGAGCGCTTGACGCGGTCGAGCAACACGGCATCGTATTTCTCGATGAGCTCGACAAAGTGGCCCGGCGAACAGAAACGATGGGCGCGGATGTTTCCCGCGAAGGCGTGCAACGAGACCTGCTGCCACTGGTGGAAGGCTCATCGATCAACACGAAGTACGGCATGGTCAAGACCGATCACATTCTATTCATCGCCTCGGGTGCTTTTCATGATTGCAAGCCATCTGACCTGATTCCCGAATTACAGGGCCGGTTTCCCATTCGCGTGGAGCTAAAGTCGCTCACGACCGAAGACTTCGTTCGCATCCTGACGGAACCGGATGCGTCTCTGACATCGCAATACAAAGCGCTGCTGTCGACCGAGGATGTCAGCCTGGAGTTTGTCGAGAGCGGTGTTCGACGAATCGCCGAAGTCGCTTTTCATGTCAACGAAAACACGGAGAACATCGGCGCCCGGCGACTGCATACCGTCATGGAACGACTGCTCGAGACTGTATCGTTCGAAGCCTCGGACAAGAGCGGGTCGCATGTGCAGATAAACGCCGGTTATGTTGATGACCATCTTGCCGAACTCTCGCAAGACGAGGATCTCAGCCGTTATATTCTTTAGAGAGTGCGGTAACCTGAGGACTTATTCGAACACCGGCGAAATAACACAATGAGCGCCACTCCTGTCGAGATAAAACTTCGTAAAGCATCGCGTCTGATCGCCGTGCAGTTTGACGACGGGAGATCCTTTGATCTGCCGTTCGAGTACCTTCGCGTTTTTTCTCCGTCTGCCGAAGTGCAGGGTCACGGCCCCGGGCCGGGAGTGCTGCAAACCGGAAAAGAAGATGTCCGGGTAACGTCAATCGAAGCAATCGGGCTTTACGCGGTGCGGCTCATTTTTAATGACGGCCACGACACCGGACTTTATACGTGGAAATACCTGTACGAACTGGGCGCGCAACAGGCGGAATATTGGCAGGACTACCTCGACCGGCTTAAATCAGCGGGTTATGCTCGCCATGATCCGGCGACCAATTAGAATAATGAGAGAAGAAGCACCCAGCACGCATTTCGGCTTCGAGGCCGTTCCAGTAGAAGACAAGGCACGCAGAGTCAAAGACGTGTTTGATTCCGTTGCCGGCCGTTACGACATCATGAACGATCTGATGTCCGGCGGTCTTCACAGGTTGTGGAAGCGTTTTACGATAGAGCAGGCCGGCGTGCGACGCGGTCAATCCGTGCTGGATCTCGCGGGCGGCACCGGCGACCTGGCCAGGGTTTTTGCCGGCAAAGCAGGCGATCGGGGGCATGTGGTGCTCGCCGACATTAATGCGAACATGCTTCGCGAGGGCAGGAGCCGCCTCATAGATGCAGGTGTCGCCGGTAATCTTTCGGTGGCTCAGGTTGACGCCGAAAAGCTGCCTTTCGCCTCCGGCAGTTTTGACTGCATCACAATCGCCTTCGGATTGCGGAACGTGACCAATCAGGACGCTGCACTGGCATCGATGCTGCGTGTCCTTAAGCCAGGCGGCAAGCTTTTGATTCTCGAATTTTCCAAACCGGCAGATGCGATCAAGCCTATTTATGACTTTTATTCATTCAAAGTAATCCCCTTGTTGGGCAAACTGGTAGCAGATGACGAGTCCAGCTATCGGTACCTGGCCGAGTCCATACGAATGCACCCGGACCAGGATGAATTATTGAGGATGATGAAGGAGGCCGGCTTCGAGCGCTGCCGTTACCACAACCTTGCCGGCGGAATCGTGGCATTACATATTGGATACCGGATTTGATGGATGCGCTCGAGACATTGTTCAAACCCCTGACGAAGTTTGTAAACAGGCAAATCAGGGCGACGACGCCGGCCCGGGAACTCTGCGAGGAGCTCGACGGCAAAGTGATAGCAATAAGGGTAAAGGATACGGCCCTCGCGATGTACTTTTGCGTTTGCCCCGACGAGATCGTGGTCTTCGGTGATTTTGACGGCGAGCCCGATGTCATTATCGCTGGCTCGATCCTGACGCTGGCTCGATTTGCAGGTACGGCAGGAGAAGAAGCGATTCGCGACGGATCCCTCGAGTTGACCGGGGACGCGGAAGTCGCACAAGGATTTCAGAAACTGCTCGACTATGGCAAACCTGATATCGAAGAGGAGCTGTCGGGCATCATCGGAGACGTTGCTGCCCACCATCTCGGTGAGGTCGCGAGAAGTGTTCGCAAGTGGGGCTGGGAAGCGGGTTCGACGCTACAGCAAAATATCAGCGAGTATCTGCAGGAAGAGCGGCGTGACGTGCCGACCCGGTATGAAGTTGAAGCATTTGCCCGGAATGTCGATGCGCTGCGCGACGATGTCGCGAGGTTTGAAGCGCGCCTGAGCCGCGTCGAAACCCCGGACGCGAAGCGGCCAAAAGAGCACTAGCCAGGAATATGCGACGGATACGCACACTGCTCAGACTCCTGAGTATCCAGCGTGTTCTGGTTCGTCACGGCCTGGACGAGATCATCACGGCGACCCATATCCTGCGGCCGTTACGATTTTTCTTTTATCTCTTGCCACGAAGAAGTGACCGGTCCGCCCCGCTGGGCGAGAGAATACGGCTCGCACTTGTAGAGTTAGGTCCGATCTTCGTCAAATTCGGCCAGGCAGTTTCGACCCGGAGGGACTTGCTGCCCCGTGATATTGCCGATGAGCTGGCCAAGCTGCAGGACCGGGTGCCGCCGTTTCCGGCGGAGGAGGCTGTCGCTATTCTTAGCGCGACATATGGCAAACCCGTCGATGAAGTATTCGCCCGCTTCGACTTTGAACCGCTCGCCGCGGCATCGATCGCGCAAGTACATACCGCCGCACTCGAGGACGGCACCGAGGTCATCGTCAAGTTGTTGCGCCCGGGTGTCCGCGATCAGATAGAACAAGACCTCGATGTTCTGTACGCCATTGCAGGCCTCGCGGACAAGTACTGGGAGAACAGCAAGCGCCTTCGTCCCCTCGAGTTGGTTGCCGAGTACGAAAAAACTGTCATCGATGAACTCGATCTGATGCGCGAAGGTGCGAACGCAGCGCAGCTAAGGCGAAATTTTCAGGATTCCGACATGCTTTATGTCCCGGAGATTTACTGGGATTTCTGCCGGCCCGAAATTCTCGTTCAGGAAAGGGTTTATGGCATCCCGATCAGCGACATGGAGGCGCTCAGGGCTGCGGGGACCAATATTCAGACACTGGCGGAAAACGGTGTGGAGATTTTTTTCTCACAGGTTTTTCGGCACAACTTCTTTCATGCAGACATGCACCCCGGAAATATCTTCGTGATTGTCGACGATCCGGAACGACCGAAGTACGCCGCCGTGGACTTCGGCATCGTTGGAACGCTGAGCCCAAGCGATCAGCAATATCTGGCAGGCAATTTCCTGGCGTTTTTCGATCGCGACTATTACAAAATTGCCAAGCTCCATCTGGACTCCGGCTGGGTACCGCCTGATACACGAATCGACGAACTCGAAACCGCGGTTCGAACCGTCTGCGAGCCGATATTCAACAAGCCTTTGGCGGAGATTTCCTTCGCACAGATCTTGATCCGTCTTTTTCGGATAGCGCAACGTTTCAACATGGAGATCCAACCGCAGCTGCTTCTCCTGCACAAGACCTTGCTCAACATCGAAGGCCTTGGGCGGGAGATGTATCCCGAGCTTGATTTATGGAAAACGGCGCAACCGGTACTGCGCCAGTGGATGGATGAGCAAGTCGGTCCGCGAGCGGTCCTTGGCGACCTTCGTGAAAACCTGCCGCAGCTTCGGGACGCGTTGCGGGAATTACCGGCAGCGATCAAACATCTCGCGGATCAGGCTGCCGAGGGAAAATTACGGGTAAGAGCGCACACGCCGGAACTCAAATTGCTGCGTGAGCAGTTGGAACGGCAACAAAAACAGCGCTTCCTGCTCGCTGTGGGGTTAACAGCAGCTATCTCGGGTACCTTGATTCTTGCTCTCGACACGATGCCCGGGCTCGGCTGGGTGCTGATTGTCGCGGGTACGCTTTCCTTAATTGGCGGCAGACCCCCTTCCGGGCACCATTAGCCCGAATATTTCACCGCTGAGCCGCAGCGGGACCAGGGATTATGTCGCCTGGAATTGAGTGGCAGTGGAGCGGGCGATGGGAATCGAACCCACGTCATCAGCTTGGGAAGCTGAGGTAATAGCCATTATACGACGCCCGCA
>JAPUKV010000129.1 GCA_027295475.1 Pseudomonadota bacterium | reverse complement strand
ACTCTTATGGCAAGAAAGTCATTCTGATCATCGATGAGGCGCAGAACCTAAGCAAGAAGGTACTCGAAGAGATTCGCATGTTGTCAGGCATCGACACACACAAGGAAAAGGTGTTGCGAATCATTCTTGCCGGTCAGCCAGAACTCAAGGAAACTCTGGATTCGCCGACTCTCAAGCAACTCGTTCAGCGCGTCAGGTTACGCTTCCACATCGGCCCATTGGACCGCCGGGAGACGCGCGAATACATCGAACACCGACTGAAGATTGCGGGCGGAGAATACAATGACCTTATCGCGGATGATGCGTTCGCATCAATTCACCGTTACACCGGTGGCATACCCCGATTAATCAACACGCTGTGTGATACCGGCCTTTTGTGCGCTTTCGCCGACAACAAGAAGGATGTCGATACCGAGGACATACTCTTGGCAGTTGAAGAACTGAACTGGAAGGAGCATGAATTCAAGAATGGTACGCCTCAGCAGGTAGCACATCTTGTTCCTGACACGCGCAAGCCAGGCTATCTCACGCGCATCGAGGTTCGAAGCGAAGGGAAAACGCTGTCGGAACATTTGTTCGAGGCTGGGCGGATTATTGTCGGCCGATCTCCCGACAATGAGATTTACATCAAGAGCAAGTTTGTCAGCAGACATCACGCACAGCTAATCACCGATGACTTCGGTTGCACGATCGAAGACCTCAATAGTACCAACGGTGTATTCATTGGTGAGACTCGCGCTATGAAGTTTTTGCTTAAGGACGGCGACGTGGTCTCACTCGGATATCACGAACTCGTCTATACCGATCTCAGAAACTCCGACAGAAACGGCAAAGATTCGTTGGCAAACGAACAGCAGGGATAGCGATGGTCTCGGCGCCCGAATGTTTCATCTACTGGACGTCGTGGCTTTGGCTGGTTCGCCGGTCCTGATTGCGATGATCGCGACGCTTCAGCCAGATGACGAGTCCAGCTACCAGGCACAGAAGACCGACGACAAAACAAATCGTTGGCCAATACCAGTGGTTCAGATACATTGAGGCGGCCAGCGAGATGGCGCCTGCAAGCAAATAGAAATACGGCAGGCTTTCGTAGATTGGCTTGGACACCCACATATCGTGTCCCTTCTCATGTCAGCTTGAATTTATTCTGCTTCGCCGCCGCACATTAGTCCAGCCAATCTCTGTGGTGAGTAAACATCCAGAGATATTTTCCGAGCGCCCGGACGTGCGCAGGCGAACGTATCAAGCTACTGTTTGGAAGGGATTATTCGGGCGGTGCACCCGTGCCTTCCGAATCTCTTGCCTACGACCGGCCAAACGTAATCAGGTGAATGAATCTGGAAACAATGGATTCTGAAAGGCCATCCACGGCCAGATCCGGTTCGAAATCTTTGTTGTCATCGCGAAATCCCTGAACAAACTGCTGGGAAGTCGCATCCATATCCTGCTCTGTTATCGTGTTTTCCAACCCCATGACTCTCTAACCTCAATGTAAGAGGCGAACTGTACTGGAGACATAATCCGGACACAGTGAAGCGAATCACAAAGACGACAATACAAACACTGCGCGGATCTAACATAAGCCAACATTTGTAGCAGATCGCAGGAGCTGTCCGACCGCCATGGATGGCGGGAGTGCAGGTGTTGCAGGAGCATTCACCTGCCTGACGAGCGAGGTTCGCAATGCCTGGAAGTCGCCCGTCGAGACGGGCTCCAACTCGCACATCCTGCGCTCCGCGAATTAAGTACCTCCATGTACAAAAAGCCGCTCCCACTGGCTTAGTCTACCCGGTGCCACCGACAGTCAACTGCTCGATTTTCAAGGTAGGTTGACCGACACCGACCGGCACCGATTGTCCGTCCTTGCCGCAGGTACCAACGCCGCTATCGAGTTTGAGATCCGTACCGACCATCGAGATTTGGCCAAGCACAGCAGGACCGTCACCGATGAGCATTGCGCCTTTGACCGGAGCAGTCAGCTTTCCTTTCTCGATGAGATAAGCCTCGTTCACGGAGAAAACGAATTTGCCAGACGTAATGTCAACCTGGCCGCCGCCGAAGTTCGGCGCATAAATGCCCTTGTCAACCGAAGCAATGATCTCCTCGGGATCGTGCTTGCCTGCCAACATGTAAGTATTGGTCATGCGCGGCATCGGCATATGTGCAAAAGACTCCCGGCGACCATTGCCGGTCGGTGCGACCCCCATCAAGCGTGCATTCAACTTGTCCTGCATGTAGCCGCGAAGGATGCCGTTTTCGACCAGCACGTTGTACTGCCCCTGCGTGCCCTCGTCATCGACGGCAAGCGATCCACGACGATTCGCGAGTGTTCCGTCATCGACAATCGTGCAAAGCTTTGACGCAACCTGCTCACCGATCCGCCCGCTGAAAGCAGAAGTGCCTTTGCGGTTGAAGTCGCCTTCGAGCCCGTGACCGACAGCCTCATGAAGAAGAATGCCTGGCCAGCCGGGGCCAAGGACTACCGGCATCGTGCCGGCCGGTGCCGGCACTGCCTCCAGCTGCACAACTGCCTGCCGAACGGCGTCCCTCGCGTATTCCATCGGCAGATCGCTGCCAAGAAAATAATTCAGGTCGGCTCTCGCTCCGCCGCCCGCGTAGCCTTGCTCACGGCGTCCGTTTTCCTCGATGATGACGCTGATATTCAGCCTCACCAGCGGTCGGACATCGGCTGCCAGCGTGCCGTCCGCGGCTGCGATCAAAATGAGATCCTGACTGCTGCTCAGACTGATAATGACCTGCTCGATGCGTTTGTCCAGTTCGCGGATCTTTTTGTCAATATCACCGATCAATGCTGTCTTTTGTTGATCCTGGATACTCGTAATCGGGTCGAGTGCGGGGTACAGGTCCTGCCGTTCGCCGCGCGACCATGCCTGCACGGCCTTCGTCTGACCTTGTCGCGAAATCGCGCGTGCGGCTCCGGCGGCACGTTCGAGAGCGGGCAGCATCAGTTCATCGGAATAGGCAAAGCCGGTCTTTTCGCCGCTCACGGCACGGACGCCGACACCCTGATCCAGGTTGAAGCTGCCTGCCTTGATGACGCCGTCTTCTACCGTCCAGCTTTCCTGGCGGCTAACCTGGAAATACAGATCGGCGATATCGATGTCTCGCCTCATGATGGATCCGAGCGCCCGGCTCAGGTGCCGCTCCTCAAGCCCTGCGGGTGCCAGCACGCGGGACATAACCGAATCTATCGCATTATCGTTATGGTGCGTGTCTGACACTCGTTGTAGTTCCTTCATTTGAAGCCGCGGTGGCGGCCTGGCTCGTTGTCAATTCATTACTCCCTATTTGAACACACGGTGACTGAGCGCGGGAAATTCCCGGCGCAATTCTTGCGGCAGGCCCGGGTCCAGATCGCTTGTAATGACACAATTACCCTCTGCCGCCTCGGCAAGAATCCGACCCCAGGGATCGATAATCAGCGAATGGCCATAGGTAGTTCTACCGTCGCTGTGTTGGCCGAACTGACCGGGTGCAATCACATAGGCGAGATTTTCGATCGCGCGGGCCCTAAGCAAGGTGTGCCAGTGTGCGGTTCCCGTCACAAATGTAAATGCTGCCGGAACCGACAATACGACCGCGCCCATCTCGACCAGCTTTCGATACAGTTCCGGAAAACGTAAATCGTAACAGATTGAAAGGCCCACGCACCCGACAGGTGTATCCTGAACCACGAGCTCGTCGCCTGGCATCATGCTGGCCGACTCCCTGTACCGCTCATCGCGATCCGGCAGGTCGACATCAAACAAATGAATCTTGCGGTAACAATTCTGCGTATTCCCGTCCGCATCCACGACCAGCGTCGCGCCATAGCAGCGGCCTGGATCCGACGACCTGAGGGGAATACTCCCGGAAATGATCCATAATTTGTTGTTGCGCGCCGTATCGGCAAGAAAATCCTGAATCGGGCCTGCTCCCGGCTCTTCGGCATGTTGAAGCTTGTCTTTACCCCGCGCACCCATGAACGGAAAGTTCTCCGGCAAGACTGCCAGCGCACAACCGTCGGCTGCAGCTTCCGCGAGCAGCCGGGCAGCGAGTTCCAGGTTTTGATCCAGGTTGTCGCCACTGTTCATTTGCACAGCCGCAACCCGAACCGGTGACGATGGCGATGGCGAATCTTGTTTGCCGTTGTCGGACACGGATTTTCTACTCTGCTTGCTGCAGGCAGCCAGCCGCTTCATAGGTTTTCGTGAATTGCTCCGCGTCCGTTACTTCCATCGTCGGCTCGTCAAAGGAACCGCCGATGCGGTAGTAGATCTGTCCCATGTCTTGCAAGGGTTTCTTGAATATCTGTGAGAAAATCAACAACGCGGCCGCAACCCCCGGTCCCGCGACCACCGCGCCCACGATGGGTAGGGTATTGCCCAGACTTGCGCTGACCATCGCGGACTGTTCGTAGTCGCGCGACGCCAGCCCTGCCCGGCCGACGATGCCGATATCTGCGGCGGGACTTTTTAGTGACAGGTCGCAGGTAAAAGTTTCACCGCTGACGACGCGAAAGTTTCCGGTAATTTCGTCAAACCCGAAACCTTTCCCCAGCACATCACGAAAATCCAGCGCCAGGCGCCTGGGCAAGGCGACTACACTCAAGAGACCGAAGACGCGGCCTGCGCCCGGTTCGACTTCGTCGAGTTGTCCGGAGCCCAGGCGAATGCCGATGTTGCCGTCCAGATGGGCAAGAATATCTTCACGCGGCCCACCCGGCCAGCTCACGTCGATATCGACTTCCATATCCTGGCCGACAATGCCCGGCTGATAGTTCAGGCGCGCTGTGGTTTGCTGGATATTTGTGCTTATGAGTTTTGCCGTCAGGTAACTGCGCTGTCCTGCGTCGTCTGCCGGGTCGACCACCCATCGGCCGACACCACTCAGCTCGAAACTGTCGTCCCTGGACGTAATGCTCACTGCCTCGAGACCGCTCTCTATACGTATAAATTCGACCTCAAGGGCACCGAAATGACGCAGCCCCAACGCGAAGTCCTCGACCTTGATGGAAAGTGGTGGCAGCGTGCGTGGATCGGTCAAGTCGGTAGCATCGCGTTCGATTTCGTCTCTCCCCGGCAGAATCAGCCTCGCCATATCAATAACCAGCGACTTGTCGCCCGAGAAGTCGTAGGGCACAACCAGCGAACCGACCGCTCCTTCACCGTCAAGCTCGATAAGCCATTCTTCGGCACCACGGTCTACCCGGACCCGGTGCCTCGAAAAATGCTGCCCCACCGCATAGAGGTCATCGACAATCAGATCTATCGACCGTATGCGTTCACCGAGACCGGGCCTGTCAGATTCCTCCGACCGCATGCTCAGCCACTCGTTTAGCCGGACTTCGGGTGTCTCGCCGACGATATGCAGTCCCCGGGTCTCCGGTTCCGTCAGTTCTGCACCGCCGACGGCGATCACGCCTCGATCGAAATCCCATTGCTCCTGCTCTTTCAGAAAACTCACTGACCATTTGAAGTCTTCAGCGGAACTACCAAATGAGTCAATTCGATCAGACCCGGGGAATTCGATGTGCAATGACAAGGGCCGTGTCTCGCCGGGCGCTTTTCCGACGGGCACCGGCATTACGACGGCAAGGCCTTCGAGGTTCGTTTCAACCGCAATATGCAGGGGCACCGGCTCCTCTGTCCCGCCACGGGGAAACAGGATTCTTGCGCTGTAAGGGGTCGAGCCTCGCAGCCGGCCCGCAAGAGGCAGGCCAAGTTCCCCGATCAGGCCTTCGCCGGTCACGATGCCTGTCGCCGACGCGATGATGGAGTATTTTGGCATGTCGTCTGCGGCACGAGCCAGATCAATACTGACCGGCTCGCCAAGAAAACGTCCTGTCAGCGATTCGGCTTGAATAATGTCGCGGGTCACCGTGACCAGACCGCTGAGTTCGGTAAGGGGAGGTGTGAATCCATCGATGCTTAAGCGGCCATTGTTAGTGCGAACGCCGACCGTGAACGCGTAATTCAACTTGTCACCGAGCGGATAGCGCAATTGCAAATCGAACGACGCCTCCCCGTCGACCCGAATACGGTCGAGCTGGCCGCCGAATACATTGGCAATCGGACTCTGGATCGACAATTGCCGAATGGTCTCGAGCGTGCCCGTTGCGTAGGCGTCAACCGTTAGTACCGGCTTCCTCAAATCAGCGATTTCGACTCGTGCGCCCGCCGTCGCGTTGCCAAGAGTTGTCCCATCAGCGTGATTTGAATAAAAGTGCATGTTATCGACGATAATATCCGCATTGACTTGTTCGACCATGGGCCAGTCTGGGTGATATCTCAGCGCCAGGTCTTCGATCTGTGCCTCGACCCGGAATATCCCTTCTCCACCTTCGAAGGGAAACTTGTCGAGCGGCCCGGTAAACCGGACCGTACCGCGCGGCACACGGCCGGCAACCAGTGCGTTATTAAACCAGGCGAATAAATTCGGCTGCATCAGTTTGCCGGGCAGATATCGGGAAACTGCCGTGAGGTCGGTGATGTTCCAGTTGCTGACGAAGTCGATCACCGGGGAACCGCCGTTTGCGGGCAGGCTCACCTGCAGGCTGCTACGGGTGTCAAGTTCTGCATTTCTGATGCGCACACTGTCCGAGAGAATGATCGTGGTCTCGTTATTCCGGCGCCAGATGACGGTGCCGATTGCATCGTCGAAATCGATCGGTTCGGCGAGAAATTCCGGCATATCCAGCCGCAAATCGCTTGTCTCGATCTCGACTCGCCCGCCGGAGCGGTCCGCACGAATCTGACCACTAAATCCGCTCACGCCAGGCCACTTGTCCCTTGCCCTGATACCCGCTTCTTCGAGTTCGGCCGACAAGTCGAAACGGACGGATTCAGACTCAAGATCCGCAAGCCCTAACTCGAATCCATGTACGATGCCGGAAGGCCCGTATGCGTCCAGCATCGATCTTTGTCTTGCCGGCAACCAGGGGCTCAATAGTTTCAAGTTATCGAGACTTATGAACGACGCGCGGGCATTCATCGCCAGGATCTTACCCGATGTATCAGTTGTCACATCGACCCGAATAGAGGAATTCGGCCATTCGCCGCCAGCCGTCCGGAGTCTGAAATTGTCCGCCGCGAGCAACCAGCCCCCCGGATCATGCGAAAACTCGAACCGGCCCTGAATGTCGAAAGACACATTATCGATCGCATCGCCGGCTGCGAGATCCGTGACGACCAGATTTCCGGTAGCGCTACGAATCCCGTCCTCCGAGAGCTCCAGCCAAAGACTCAGATCAGCCCGGCCCGACCTCACGAGCGGAAATTCCGCTGGTTGAAAACGTGTCCAGCCGGCGATTTCCAGGGACCTGCCTTCAACAAAGAACTGCCACACGCCATTCTCGGCCGCATCTTCAAGGCGCTTGTTTGCTGACAACGCGATTCGCTCGCCGAGCTCGTCCGGCAAATCGACAGTCGCCTCGATATCAAGCCGCAGCTCATCGCGCAGCACCTGCAGGCGGTCAATTATCAGCTCGAGTGGCTCCTCGGCTCCCGGAGGCCAGTAGTCCAGGCTGATGTCCTGACCGATAACAGTCACCGCAGCGCCGGCACCTTCCGGCAAGTCCTTTCTGAGGCCAATCAGTTCTTCAAGGGGGACGCCCTGCAACAGCCAGGCACCATCATCTGCCTGCCGCAGATCAAGGCTGGTATCTCTAATTAGCACCCGGTCGACGACCAGCTCACGGTCAACAAGCAGACGCATCAGGCCGACGCCAATGCTTAGTTCCTCGACGCCGAGCAGGCTGTCCGAACCATCCGGCCGCATGAGTTCAGCGTTGTAAAAGTTGAGCTCAGGCCCACTCAATCGCCAGCGCGCGTCCATGCCGGTGAATTCAACCTGCATGCCGATCGCCGCACTGGCCCAGTTCTTTATTTCCTCCTGGTATTCCGGAAGTCGTGGCAGCATCAGCCGGAACAACCCGACCGCAATTGCAAGAAGAATAACGATTGCCGCCGCGAAGTAAGCGAGATACTTGGCCAATCGTTGTAGCAGTTGCTTCATAAGCGTCTTAAGTCCGACCCGGTCATATCAACACAACGTCAAACTGGTCCTGCAAGTACAGGGACTCGGGTTGCAGGCGAACCGTCTTGCCGGTCTGTTCTTCAAGTTCGGCGAGCGCGTTCGACTGCCCGTCGAGCAACAACTCGATCACGTCCTGATGCGCCAAAACAAGAATTTCGTCGAACGTAAACTGCCGGTGTTGCCTGATGACCTCCCGAAATACTTCGAAACACACGGTCTCGGCCGTCATGATAAAACCACGACCATCGCAATGGGGACAATCTTCGCAAAGAATATGTTGCAAGCTCTCCCGCGTCCGTTTGCGTGTCATCTCAACCAGGCCCAGCGGCGACACAGCTGTGATCTGGTGCCGGGCATGGTCGCGGAGAAGCGATTGCTGCAGCGCCTGCATGACTCTTTGCCGGTGTCCCTCTTCTTCCATGTCGATGAAATCGATGATGATGATGCCACCCAGGTTTCTCACACGCAGCTGCCGCGCAATCGTGACCGCCGCCTCCAGGTTCGTCCGGTATATCGTCTCCTCGAGATTGCGATGACCCACATACCCGCCCGTATTAACATCGACCGTTGTCATCGCCTCCGTCTGATCGAAAATTACATAGCCGCCGGACTTCAGCGGAATACTCCTGTCCAGCGCTTTCTTGATTTCGTCCTCGGTGCCATGAAGATCGAATATCGGCCGGCGCCGCGTGTAGAGCTCGAGCATTGGCTCCACTTCCGGCAGAAAAGTAGCCGCAAAGGACTTCATTGCGTTGAAGTCCTGCTCCGAGTCCACACGAATACGTCCGACATCGCTGGTCACAAGGTCCCGCAAAACTCTGGCCGGCAGCGGCAAATCTTCATGCACGAGTGTTTTTACCTTACCTTTCCTGCACTGTTCCTGAACGACTGCCCAGAGTTTCCGCAAAAACTTCATGTCTGCCCGCAGGGCGTCGTCGGCGGCGCCTTCCGCGGCCGTCCTGGCGATGACCCCGCAGGGGAAGTCGACCAGCAGTTCCCCAAGAAACTCGCGCAGGCGCTCACGCTCATCCTCGTCCTCGATACGTGCCGAAATCCCGACGCTGTCGCCAGCGGGCAGGAGCACCAGATATCGCGACGGCAGCGTGATGAATGTGGTCAGGCGCGCACCCTTGTTGCCGAGAGGGTCTTTCACAACCTGCACAGGGATTTCCTCACCTTCGTGCACGAGTTCCCTGATGTCCGGCAGTGGAATATCGTTGTCCTCGTCATCTACACGTCTTGACCGGGCGATATCCGAGGCGTGCAGAAATGCGGTGCGTTCCAGTCCGATGTCGACAAAGGCGGCTTGCATACCCGGCAGGACGCGAGACACACGACCCTTGTAGATGTTGCTCACCAGGCCACGGCGGGCAGCGCGTTCGATATATACCTCCTGAAGAATGCCGTTCTCGAGCAACGCTGCACGCACCTCACTGGGTGTCACATTGACGAGAATTTCCTCTTTTGGCGTTTCATCAGTCATGCTATTGATCCGAATTCAGGGGCAATATGACCAGGCCTGCCTTGCTCAGGAGTTCTGCCGTCTCGAAAACAGGCAGACCGACGACCCCGGAATAACTTCCCGAAATATACTCAACGAAGATGCCACCGATACCCTGCACCGCATAGGCGCCCGCCTTGTCGCGTGGCTCTCCACTTTGCCAGTAGGCAGATGCCTCGTCGTGACTGATCTCCCGGAATCGTACTTCCGTAACCGACGTTACGCTCATGACCTCACCCGCGTAGTCGAGCGCGACCCCGGTCAATACCGTGTGCACCCGGCCGGACAGGGAGGTCAGCATCTCCACCGCCTCGCCCTCAGACTCGGGTTTACCGAGCACATGATCGTCCACGGCCACGGCGGTATCCGCGCCAAGCACAGGTATCGACCGCTCCACTGTCGCGCGCGCCGCGCCAACCTTCGCCACCGCCAGCCGAACCACCATATCAGCGACCGGCTCACCATCGTAGCGCGTTTCGTCGATATCGACGCCGGCTGCCGTGAATCTGATGCCCATCGCCGCGAGGATTTCATGGCGCCTCGGCGATGACGATGCGAGGTGAATGTCCGTTTTCATCGGCGCACGCCTGAATGTTTCATCAGGTGATCAAAAGCCGAGCGAGAGTGCAGCATACTGATGATAAATCCGGGCTATGCCCGATGGTAGGGATGTGCCGTCGAGACCGTCCAGGCCCTGTAGAGCTGCTCCACGCACAGCACCCGAGCCAGTCCGTGGGGCAGGGTCAGCCTCGATAACGACCAGCGAAAATCTGCTCGCTCCATGCAGGACTTCGAGACGCCGTCAGGCCCGCCGATGACAAAGCAGAGATCCCTGCCCGCCGCTTGCCACACCGACAATTCCTCCGCCAGTTCAACGCTGGAAAGCTCGGTGCCGCGCTCATCGAGTACAACCAGCTGCTCGCCGGCTTTGACCTTCCCCAGGACCTTCTGTCCTTCCGCCTCAACGGCACCGAGAGGATCAGCACTTTTTGAGCGATGACCGGTCGCCACCGTGTCCAGTCGGAACTTCCATTGCCGCGGCAATCGCTGGACGTAACCGTCAAAGGCGTCAGAGACCCAGGATGGCTGCCGATCGCCGACCACAATTAATCGGATGTGCATGTCTCACCCGTCTGTCGCAGCTATGTCGCCTGATGCGGTCAGCGACCAGAGCTTTTCAAGCTGATAAAACTCACGGACGCGCGGCAGCATGACATGAACGAGCGCATCCTGGAGATCAAGGAGAACCCATTCGCTGCCATCCTCACCTTCTATTCCTTGAGGGCGATGACCCGCTTTTTTTGATTTTTCCGCGACGGCGTCAGCCAGCGCCTTGACGTGACGACTCGACGTTCCACTTGCCACAATCATGTAGTCAGTGACCGTGGTTAGCTTCCGTACATCAAGCTTGACGATATCTTTGGCTTTTACCTCTTCTAACGCATCTACGACAAGGTCGCTGAGTTGTTTGCTATTCATTCATCATTCCGAAAATGACTCATTCCAAATTCTGTGCTGCAGCCAAGCAACGATCAGGTGACGTGTCAGCCCTCGTTAACTGCATCTGTCACGACGCTTTCATCTGCCGCGTAGCAACCGCTTTGATCAATCAATTCACGCACACCGTCAGGCATGAGGAACCGTGGATCCCGCCGGGCGGCAACCAGATCGCGAATTTCACTTGACGAGATCTCGAGCTGGGTGACGTCATGAATAATAATATGTCCTGCTATTGCCTGATGGAGGTCCGCTATTCGGTGCGTACCTCTGTCGGCCAGCAATTCGCCGAGTGGCCCTATGTCGGGTGCTCGCCAGCCTGGCCGGTGTGCAACGACGATATGCGCCAGCTGCAGAATCTCGCGCCATTGGTGCCACTTCGGCAACCCCAGGAACGCGTCCATGCCAATGATCAGACCAAGAGGACGCAGCGGAAACTCCTCCCGCAACGCCGTTAAAGTGTCTACAGAATACGACGGGCCATCACGCAACAGCTCCCGGTCGTCGACGACAAAACCAGCTTGAGCTTCGATCGCCACCTTCACCATTTTCAGACGCAATGCGGCATCGGCAATCGGCTCACCCCTGTGCGGCGGATTGCGGCAGGGCATAAACCTCACTTCACCGAAACTCAGTGCCTGCAGCATTTCGAATGCCGTGCGTAAATGCCCGTAGTGAATTGGGTCGAAAGTACCGCCAAAAATACCCATCGGGCTCATCGGCGTGGTCCTCGGCGGTAGTCGCGTGAACTCATCTGCTTCATGCGGCTTTGGCGCTTCCCATCGCAAGGCCCAGGACGATGTCCGTTGCCAATAGCCAGACGTCCTCACCTGACTGGCCCTTTGCGGCAGCGTCGGCTCGCCGCGCGACTTTCAGCAGGCGGTAAAAGTCAGTTGCCCGGTGGCGGGCCACGCACGACCTGACGATACCCTGGCGGTTGCGCCAGACTCCCGATTTCTGCAATGCCGAACCCAGTTCAACGCCTGACTGCACCATATGGGCCAGCCTGCCCAGAGTCCGCAGCTCCCGTGTAAGGGCCCACATGACAATGACCGGTTCAATACCTTCTGCCCGGACACCGCCGAGAATACGCAGCGCCCTGGCGGGCTCACCACCGACCGCAGCATCGGCCAGTTTGTACACGTCGTAACGACTGCTGTTGGCAACGGCTTCATTAACATCGTCGGCGGAAACAGGTCCCTCGCCCAGCAGCAATCGCAACTTTTCGATTTCCTGGTCGGCTGCGAGCAGATTTCCTTCTACACGATCCGCGATCAGACTGACTGCATTTCTGTCCGGCGTGAGACCCGTCTTTTGCATTCGCTTGCTTATCCAGGACGGCAATTCGCGCCGGTCGACGGGCCACACCTGCACCAGTGCGCCCCGGCTTTCTATGGCCCTGGCCCATTTCGATGCCGCGGCGCTCCGGTCCAGCTTAGGGGCGCTGACCAGGACAAGCAGGTCGTCCGCAGCGTTCTGCAGCAATTCCACAATAGTGGCGCCGCCCTGCCGCCCGGGTTTTCCGGTTGGCAAGCGCAATTCAATGATTCGCTTTTCCGCAAACAGGGACATGTTTGCGCCGGCGCCATTCAGTTCCGCCCAGCTAAAATCCGTGCCCGCAACATACAGTTCACGCGCACCAAATCCCTGCTGCCGGGCGCCGCTCCGGATGGCGTCAAGCGCTTCCTGGACGAGCAACGGCTCGGCACCAGTCACCAGATAGCAGGGCAACAGCCCTTTTTTGACGCTCGACGAAAGTTGATTAGGCGGGATTTTCACACAAAAAACAGGAATGTAGTTTGGGCCTGATGATACATGGCAGCAATAGCACCAACCAGACTCCCGGCTTAGTCAAGCTGATTGAGCGCAACGGACGCGCCCTCGAGCAGCACGGGAATACCATCATTGATGGGATACATGATCTTGCCGTCATCGGTCACCAGGGCCTCTTTGAGAGACTTGGACAATAGGGCGCCGTCCCGGTTCGTGAGCCTGCCTTCACTGATCGCTGTATTGATCTTCTTGAGGTGGTCGGGCCGCAGCACACTCAGGCCTTTATGTGTCACGGGACAGCAGAGAACTGAAAGCAGTCGTTTATTCATCGTTATCGAAGACAGTAGAAACCTTTAAGATACAGTAACTTGTGTTTTGTTTTGTTATGTTATACTATTTTGTTATCTACCGACCGTTGCAAAGGCCGGCACTTTGGGAGCAATTCCCTTTTACGGAGCATAGCGGCAAGCGACCATGGATGACAATTCTTCAAGAGCGACGGGGCTACTGGACAACGCCGCTGTCGCGCTGTCCGGACTCTGCTTGCTGCACTGCCTCGCCCTGCCAATGTTAATTGCAGTGCTGCCGTTTCTGGGTCAGTTCGGCGCAGGTCATTTTCATGTTCAGATGCTCATTGCCGTCGTGCCCGTCAGCATTATTGCTTTTGCGACCGGGTTTCGCCGCCATCACAGCGGGAGTGTGGTCGCCTGGGGCGGGGTTGGTGTGCTGCTTATGATCGTTGGCGGGACGATCGCACACGGTTCGTACGGCATCGTCGCTGATCGCCTGTTGACGATTTGCGGGGCCTTGATTCTCGCTGCAGCACATTATTTCAACAATCGCTTTTCTCGGCATCGCAAGTACGACGACGAGGCAGTTCTGATCAATATCTGATGGCCCAATCCGCGTGAGGCGATATTGTGGCTGTTACGATTAATGCGGATCGATCTTTAGTGATCCGCAGGTCCCGGAGTTAATCATTTACTACAGTGGTCCAATTTCTTCAGGTATTTTATGAGGTCCTGGTTACCCTGACGTTCAGCCGCCGCCAGCGCCGCATCCCTGTCTTTTGCCAGCGGTTTGAATCGCTTGTTCTCCAGCAGACAGCGACTTATCAATTTTAGCGCCTCGACATCCCGCTGCTCGAGCAGCAGCCTGGTCAGGTACGTTTGCGCAAAAAAGAGCGCGGCGTCTGGCGGCTCCCATTTCAGCATTTGCACAAAGAACCATCGGTAGGCCGCGTCAATATCGATTTCATTTTCGATCCAGCGGTAAAGATGCTGCAATCCGCCAGCCCGGTTGCCGCGGCTGACAAAACCATAAGCATGATTGAGCGCTTTTGTTCGGTCGCGTGTCAGCTCGGCGTCCAGTTGCTCTGCATCAGGTTCGCGTGCCAGCGGCAAATCTACCCTGATCGCCGCGATATTCTCACGCAACACGCTGCCCGTCAGTGTAAACATGAGAAACGACGCGTACACCGCAGCAGCCCTTGTCAGGACGAAGGGCGTATCGAGAATAACGAGATACCAGATCAGAACGGATATTGCGGCAATGATCAAAGGAATCATCAGATAAACGCGGCCACAGGCCTTTACAAGGACGAATATTGCTGCCGGATCGAGGCTCTCGACTGGCGAATGTGTCATGGCGAGAACGGCCATCGATGCGGGAAACAGCAGAAGAAAGAGCACACCTGGCACCAGCGCTGCCGCAAAAGACAGGTTCGTGGCCAGAAAATACTCTCCCACTATCACGAGGCAGAGGAGTATGAGCGGAAACAGGCCCCAAAAGTTTTCAAACCAATTAATGAGCTCGACACCGATAGCTGGTGCCTCCTGGCCCTTCGCCCTCGCTTCCAGCAAAATTAAGAGGTATCTGAAGTATACAGGCAGCACGATAGCGCCCAGGAAGATACCAAGCAGTCCCACAACTTCAACAAACATTTCAAGGACAAGAAAAGTAATCATGGCGAGGACGACAGCCACATCCGTCAGCGGATACAGAATCTCCCTGATGATTTCCCTGGGTCTCAGTTGCGCCGCTCCGGTCCATTGCGTGGCCCTAGCTCGGCCTCGTGTGGCACCGGGTCATAACCGGAGCCGCCCCAGGGATGACACCTTGCGATTCGTTTCAGTACCAGCCACCCCCCCTTGAAGCCACCATATTCGCGCAGCGCCTGGTCGGCGTAGGCAGAACAGGTAGGTTCAAAGCGGCAATTGGCACCCAGCAAGGGCGAGACGCCTGTTCGATAGAGCCAGACGAGGCCGAGCAAGGGCCACGCAATGAGCCGCCCGCCGGGTTTCACGCCGTTCGTACCGTCAGGTGCAGACATCAGCCGCTGCGCCGCCATCGCGTACCGCCTGGTCCGTCTTCGATGGACACGTTGTTGGCCGTCAACTGATCGCGAATAGCGTCCGCAGCCGCAAAATCCTTTGCCGCACGTGCTGCATTTCGTTTGGCAATAAGGGAGTCGATTTCACTGGCAGATAACGCGCTGTCGTCAGAACCAACAAACCATTCCTCCGGATCGATTTGCAGTAATCCGACAAGATCGCCGGACGCAAGAATGTCCGTCGCAAATCGCAATCGCTCGGCCTCATCTTCGGTCTTGTTAAGTGCCCTGGCCAGATTAAATATTTCCGCCAACGCCCTGGGTGTATTGAGATCATCCTCGAGTGCGGCAAGAACAGCCGCCGGTGGTTCTGCCGCCGCCCGATCGTCGGCCGATACCTCTATGCCGCGAATGGCACCATAAAGCCGGTCGAGCATTCGTCTCGCAGATTTAAGCGTCTCATCGGACCAGTCGAGCGGCTGGCGATAGTGCGCGCTTAACAGAGCCAGACGGATGACCTCGCCCGGAGTGCTCTTGATCAAGTCATGTACAAGCAGGACGTTGCCGAGCGATTTCGACATCTTCTCGTGTGCAATGCTCAAAAACCCGTTATGTATCCAGTACCGGGCAAAGGTGTCGCTGTCATGGGCACAGATGCTTTGCGCGAGCTCATTTTCATGATGCGGAAAAACGAGATCCTGGCCGCCGGCGTGAATATCAATCGTGTGCCCGAGATGTTTCACAGCCATTGCAGAACACTCGATGTGCCAACCAGGCCGCCCACGGCCCCAGGGCGAGTCCCAGCCCGGCAGATCCGGTGTCGATGGTTTCCACAACACGAAATCTTGCGGAGACTTCTTGTAAGGCGCGACCTCGACGCGCGAGCCGGCGATCATCTCGCGTAGATTTCGCTTCGACAGCTGACCGTAGGTCTCGCTTGCCGCTACGTCGAACAGCACATGGCCTTCCGCTTCATAGGCACAACCCTTGCCGACCAGGACGCGGATCATGTCAATCATCTCGCCGATATGCCGGGTTGCCCTGGGCTCGATATCCGGTGGCAGCACGCCGAGGGCTGCCATGTCTTCGTTATAGGCCCTGATGAATCGCTCGGTGATCTCGTCTATGGGTTTGCCCGATTCGACGGAAGCCGCGTTGATCTTGTCATCGACGTCAGTGATATTTCGCGCGAACGTCAGTTCATAACTGCGTCGCAGCAACCGCGCCAGGAGGTCGAAGACGACTGCCGGGCGAGCATTACCGATGTGCGCATAGTTATAGACAGTCGGGCCGCACAGGTACATTGTCACGTGACCCGGTTTCAGCGGTTCGAATGCGACCTTCCTGGCTGTCAGTGTATCGTGCAGATGTATCGTCATACTTGTAGCGGCCCGCCAAGGACCTGTGTCCTCACAGCCGCCGACGGCCGCAAAAGCGCAATGATAGCAAGGTCCGAATAGCGCAACGACAACCTGGCAGGCTGCACTCCGCAGGCGTGGAATATGCGGGCTAAAAGCGGCCTTTCGGCTTCGGTTGCCTTCCCGCACGCCGTTTGGCAACTGCCGGCTGCGGTTCTCGCATCGCGATCACCCGGGCCTGATAGGTATATTCGATCGTGCCGATCAGCCACAGGTAATACGCGGCCAGTTCCATGAATTCCTCGACCGTGATTTTGACGATGCGCTGATAGTCCTCGCCGAGGATCGCCATCCATAGTGGCTCGTGGGCGGCAAATTGCAGGAACGGGAACATGACGATCGCACCGGCAAAAAGTATCGAAAGCCCGGGTGATGGCCAGATTCGACCCCATGCAATTCGAAACCGCCGGCGATGTCGATAGGTATAGACGATGACCAGTGCTGCAGGTACCGCCAACAAGACCTGCCAGAGATTATCGACCAACCGGTCCAGGAAAAAATCGAGTTCACGAATAAAAAATGCCAGCGCCATACCGCCGAAAAGAAATGCAATAGGTCTTTGTGACGGACAGTTCTTGGCAACCCATGCCAGCAACAACCCGCAGATTGCCAGAATACCCAGTTGAATGATTTCGACAGGCGAGTATTCGCTCGTAGCCAGCGTGTCAGTTGAATTTAGATAAACCTGTAGTTTCAGACTGCCCGGTGAGGATATTTCGAGTTGCGTCAGGAGCCACGTAATTATTGCAACGCCGAAGAAATACAGCATGTATCTTAGAAGGGCCATCAAGACAGTTTAGTTTCTGAATGGA
>JAPUKV010000128.1 GCA_027295475.1 Pseudomonadota bacterium | reverse complement strand
TCCCCACCAGAGCTGCCGGCTGATGCACCAGTCCTTTATGTTGTACATCCATTCGAAGTATGTCTTCGACCAGTTCTCCGGGATGAATCGAATTTTCCCTGATTCAACGGCCTCGATGGCGGGTTTCGCCAGTGGTCCGATATCGACGTACCACTGGTCTGTCAGGTACGGTTCAATAACTGCACCGCTGCGATCGCCACGCGGCAAAATTTGTTGGTATTCCTCGACTTTTTCCAGCAAGCCCATTTTCTCCAGGTCCTTGACGATTCTCTTGCGCGCCTCGAACCGGTCGAGGCCCCGATAAGCTTCGGGCGCCGATTCATTGATCGCTGCGTTGTCATCGAGAATATTGAACTCAGGCAGGTCGTGCCGCTTGCCAATCTCGTAATCATTGAAATCATGCGCTGGCGTAATCTTGACGCACCCGGTACCGAAGTCCGGATCGACATAGTCGTCGGCGATGATCGGTAGTCGGCGCTCGACGAGTGGCAAAATGATTTCTTGCCCGACGAGATGTCTGTAGCGATCATCCTCGGGGTGAACGGCAACGGCACTGTCGCCGAGCATCGTTTCGGGACGGGTTGTCGCGACAATAAGATGATCGTCGCCCGCCGCCAGCGGATATCGTAAATGCCAGAGATGTCCTGACTCTTCGCTTGGGAGCACTTCCAGATCGGAAAGTGCGGTGTGTAATACCGGATCCCAGTTGACGAGACGATTGCCACGGTAAATCAGGCCTTCGTCATAAAGCTGGACGAATTCTTCTATGACTGCTGCAGTCAATTCGGGATCCATTGTGAAGCGATCACGTTCCCAGTCGAGGGAGGCGCCCATGCGCCGCAACTGCTTGCAAATATGACCGCCTGATTCCTGCTTCCATTGCCAGACGCGCTCAATAAATTTTTCGCGCCCGAGTTCAACGCGTGACGTGCCCTCATCCTGGAGTTGCCGCTCGACCACCATCTGCGTGGCGATGCCTGCATGATCCATGCCCGGCTGCCACAGCGTGTTGCGGCCCTGCATCCTGTGGTACCGGATCAACGCATCCATGATCGTGTCCTGGAAGGCATGACCCATGTGCAGCGTGCCGGTTACATTGGGTGGCGGTATGACAATGCAGTACGGTTCACCGCTGCCGCCAGGTGCGAACCAGCCATTCTTTTCCCAACGCTCATATTGGCGCTGCTCTATGTCCTTAGGGCTGTATGACTTGTCCATGATTTGATACTTGGGAAAACTCGAATGAATGACGGGCGGGAACGCGTTGCGGACTTACATCTTGTGGGTATCGAGTGTATCCCCCCGTTCACGATAATCAACAAATCGTTTACGGCTTCGAGTTTTGGCGTCTTCGTCGGAGGTTACGATTTCTGCAATGCGCGGAAATGTTGCGGCGATCGCGGGAATTTCCTCGCCCAGATTGATTAGCAAGTCACAATTCCGGGATGGTGCGGATTCGCAACTAATCGTGATCGGCGCGAGGGGTTCCGTCGACGGAGAGCCGAGAACTTCGTGCGGAACGAAGCTTCCATCCCTGAATGTCCACAACAGGTCATCAATCTGCTGCACTGATTGCTGATCCGCGGCGTGAATGTGAATGGTATTGTTGAGACGGTATGCTTTTTCGGCAAGGCGGCAGGCAAAACGTTGCCGGGATTGTTCGCCCGAGCCGCCAATCACATAGAAATCAACTTTTGACACAGTCAGGGAAGGGCGCCGGCCCGCTGCAAAAGGAATTGGGTCAACATGGGCACGGGGCGACCGGTGCTGCCTTTCTTGCCGCCGGCTCGCCAGGCGGTGCCCGCAATGTCGAGATGGGCCCAGTTGATGCCGTCGGTGAACTTGCTCAGGAAGCAAGCGGCGGTGATTGCGCCGCCGTCGCGACTGCCAATATTGGCGAAATCTGCAAAATTGCTGCGTAACTGTTTTTCATACTCGTCAGCGATCGGCATACGCCAGGCGCGATCATCAGCAGCGATTCCCGCATCGGTGATGTCGTTGGCAAGATCATCGTGTTTGCTCATGACAGCGGTTCGGTGATGCCCCAAGGCGATGACGCATGCGCCGGTCAGCGTTGCAACATCAATCAATACGTCCGGTTTGAAGCGGCGTGCATAGGTCAATGCATCGCACAAGATCAATCGGCCCTCGGCATCAGTATTAAGAACCTCAATGGTTTTTCCCGACATGCTGGTGACGATATCGCCGGGACGCGTTGCCGTCCCGCTTGGCAGGTTCTCACAACTTGGGACAACAACATTCAAATTGATGGGCAGCTTTAATTTCGCGACTATCGACATCGTGGCAATGACGCTGGCGGCGCCGCACATGTCGAATTTCATTTCGTCCATGCTCGGACCCGGTTTCAGGGAAATGCCGCCGGCATCGAATGTAATGCCTTTGCCAACCAGTACCACCGGTTTCTCTTTTCCGCCTCCGCGATATTGCATCACGATCAGTTTGGCCGGTTCGCTCGTGCCTCCGGTGACCGAAAGGAAAGAATGCATACCAAGTCGTTTTATCTCTGCCTCACCGAGGACCTTTGTGGTCACACCGGGTTGCTGACGAGCGACTTTTTGTGCGGCTCGCGCAAGGTAAGAAGGCGTACACACATTTGGTGGCAGATTGCCGAGATCGCGCGCGAGCGACATGCCCTCGACGATGACCTGTGCGTGCTCTGCGCCAAGCATTGCTTTCGCCGCATCGCCGCGCTTCTTAACGGCAAGGCCGATCTTTCTTATTATAGGAGTGCGGCGCTTCCTTTCACTTTTCATTTCATTGAAGGAATAAAAACAGTTTCCTGCCGTTTCGATGGCGTAACGCGCGAGGTAATACGGACTGGATTCGGCTACGTCTTCAAGTGTCAGATAATTCACGATATCGCGAACTTTGCTGCCCTTGATCAGGTTGATAGCGGTTTCGTTGGCGAATCGAAACTGGCTGATACCGAAATCAACTGATTTTCCGAGACCGACAACAAGGACACGTTGTGACCGGACCTCCGGTACCGCCGGTAACAAAAGGCAGGTGCCAGAACGGCCACTAATATCACCATCTTTGATATGACGTTTGATCAGTCCCTTGCTTGCAGCATCGATAGCGGCAGCGCCCAAGCCAGGCTTGCCTTTTTCATAGACACCGACGATGACGCAGCCTCCCGCTCGGCGGGATGCCGCACTTGTGGTCGTAAAAAATTCCATACGCAAAGGCCCTTTCTCGCCAAAGCCGTCAAATTCACCGGTGCGGGGGCGCCAGGGACGCCGTCAGCGAAGGATCAGGTGAGGCTCTTCGATCTTGTTGTTGAACGTCCTCCGGAGTCTGCAAGCTGGAAATATTCGTCGCAGGAATATTTTCTACCGCGCAGATCCCCAGCTCATGTGAACCAGAGGCTGTCCCGGACATTTCAAAAGCGGTAGTCTAACCGATCCGGCCGAACAAGGGCCATGTCCCGCTGTCCGAATATCAGGTAAATCACAGATATAGCAATGCTTCGCATACTGGATCGATACATATTCCGTGAGATTGCGCAGACCTGGCTGGCAGTGACAATGGTGCTGCTTTTCATCCTGCTAACGAACCAGTTTGCCCGGGTTCTTGGTGATGTTGCCAAGGACAAATTGCCGAAAGATGCGATTTTTCAAATTATCGGATTAACCGGATTGCAATACCTGACGATCCTGGTGCCGATCGGCCTGTTTCTTTCCGTCATGCTTGCACTCGGTCGTTTGTATGCTGATAGCGAAATGCCAGCCATGATGGCTTGCCGTGTTGGACCGGCCGGCATTTACCGTCCCCTGTGCTGGATTATGATTCCGCTTGTAGCAGGCGTCGCCTGGCTTGCAATGGATGTGGGGCCTCGTGCACTGACGGAAATTGAACGCATCGGAATGGAGGCGCGCCGGCAGGCTGATCTCGCGAGTATTGAACCTGGTCGTTTTACGAGTGACAAGACCGGGGGCGCGGTCGTTTAAGCTGAAAAGGGGGTTTGACCGGGCACCGTGGAGAATTTTTTTATGGAAAGGCCTGCCGACGATTGCCCTATTGAAGTTGTTTTCGCGGAAAGCGGGGAGCCTGCCCGAGGAGTCCAGGTGCAAGCACAGAGGACTGATACGACCAACGACATGACCAACTCCTGACAAAGCGGTCACCAACGACCGCGGTGAATACCAGTTGACGGAAGTGGCATCTGGCACGTGGAACGTCTGGATCGACCTGGAGGAC